>JAKAFG010000079.1 GCA_021818125.1 Pseudomonadota bacterium
CATCAACACCAACAAGGGATTTGGGCATAGCTTTGACATCACCAAAAAGGGACCGCCTTATGCGGTTATGCCCAACATCAAACCCATCGTCGCGGGTACCGGATTCAGTCCTGTTCCCAAGGGTGGGAAGTTCGGGTATACGGACTTCACCTGGCATCCGACAGCCGGCACTTACTACTACGTGTGTCAGATCCCCGGTCATGCTGCAACGGGCATGTTCGGCAAGATCGTTGTGAAATAACAACGCACGCGTAGACGTATCCAACGGTTGAAGTCATGGCTAAAAACCGCCATGACTTTTTCAGCATGTTGCGATCCATTCCATCATTTGATGACGTAACTCCCTCAACCCTCAAGCCGGAGATATGCCATGGTTGAAACGGAAGCCAGCCTGCTGCAAGCATTACAGCATCGGATAAGTGATCGCATTCTTGCTTTGGCACAGCATGCCTTGGATCTCGGCATGAAATATGCCGTCCTGGATATTCACCGCCAGGATGGGTTGATCTGCGTCATCACCGCCAGTTACTCAATGGCTAAAGGGATCGCTCAAACGGCCGTTCATCACCCTTTGCAGGTGGTCAGCCTTACCAGCATCGTCGCCGTGGGCATCGCCCGTCGGGAAGGGGTACACCCAGCAAGGGGGGCACCCGGCAATATCGAATCCTGATCATCCACTCAGAGGAATAAGACATGCTCATTGTCATTGAAGGTGTTGTGCTGCCGGAGCGTCGTAAATTCCGGCCATCGGACTGGGCGGAAATGCTGATTGAGGGGGCGGGCCTGGCGCACTTCGGTCCGAACCACAAAATTCACTATGAGGATGACGTGGAACCGGCCACCATCGGTGGCTGCGCGTCCATCATTTTCGATGAAGCACTGGAGCAGTCACATCCGGAAGCCTATGCGGAGTTGCTGCACTTCGCCACCAAGAACAACCTGAACATTTTCATGAAAGAAGGGACCATTCCGCATGGCGATGGGCTGGCGGCTGGTAGGGAACATCACGCCAATCAGGTTCTGGTTGACCACGATTCGCGCCTGCCTGTGGAAGAGAAGAAAGACTGGCGGGTCGTGAAGACATGATCTATCCGCCCCTACGGGATTGGGCAACAGCACGGCGACCATGACCAAATCAAGGGTCTCGCTATCGTACAGGCAGCACGGGTGAATACCGGATTGATCTTCAGCGAGAGAAATCGCCGTCGCGGGCGTGCGAACATATGCTGGAAGCCCGTGTCCAAACTGAACAGGGTTGATTCCCTCAATCAGGCTGAGAGGTACATGATGCGTTTCGTTAGACGCTATCGGCGTTTTCTGATCGTCATGGCGGGTATCGCCATGCTGTCCGGGTGCGTGGTCGCCCCCGGTTATGGTTACGGCTATCGGGTGCATCCCATTATCCACCCGGCATGGCGGGGGTGGGGATGGCGGCGATGAAGCCCGCCTTACCCACCATTAAGCGCCGTCTGGGGCTGATCGCTCCGGCGCCATTGCTTTGGCTTCTGCTGCTTTGTGGAACCTGGGCATTTTCCACCCCCGCTGCCTCCGCGCAAATCAACTTCGCGTTTTCCGTCGGGGATGGCGTCAACGCCTACTACCTGCCCATGGCCTCCAGCTTTGTCTATGCCTATGATGGCTTTTATTACGACTGGGGCGGCAATGGCTGGCTGTACAGTACGGATTACATTGGTCCATGGTATCCGTTGCCTCCGTACAGCGTTTTGCCGTTGCCGCTCGAGTACGGGCCGCCACCGCCGACGGTACCCTACCAGCCCTACTTTATCTGGTGGCGTGCCAGGGTGGCGCCGTGGTATCAGGTGAACCATCCCGCATGGTGGTTTCGGCATCGTATGGACCTGGACCATTACCGGGTCTGGCGGGCACGAGTGATCCCACGGTACCGTGGCAGACCGTTTTATCGCGGCCCCATGCATCCGGTGTTTCGTCCGGGATTTGGCGTGGTGCCCCCGGCTGGGCGGCCATTTGTCCGCCGCCCATACGTGCGCGGGCGGATTGTCCATCCCGTGGTTCGACCCGTCAGACCCGGATTCCGTCCTTTGCCTGGACCCACCCCGTTTGTCTACCGCCCGCAGATTCGCCGTTACGCTGGGCTGCCCATACGACCACTGGTTCGCCCGGCGTACAGAGGGCAGGTCAGGCCACCGGCATTTCGTCAGCCCGGGCCCATGCGCATGGTTCCACGACAACCGATGCGTCGGCCTGGCGGGCCAGGTGGACATCCTCCCATGGCGCACTCGATCGTGCGCACATTTGCGGGTCCTGGCGCTGGCGGAAAATGACGTTTGGTTCGGCGCTAAACGGGTTGCGAAATACAGCGTATCCCCAAGAGCCTTGCAGGAGCCACCCGCTGAGGGTAATAAGGCATTGGAAAGCGGGTTCCCGTCCAGGATCGCCGGAATTTATCGAGCATATAGTTTGGTGAATGGACGGTATGCAGCGAAAGCTGCCGTTCGAGCAGATAACCCGTATTCAGACAACGCAAAGACGACTGCCACGCTGCGGCTCACGCGACATCCGGTTCCGTAAGATATGGTGCGCGCTGCGTATTGCCCAATTCGGATAGGCATCCAAGCCAAGCACCATGCGCGACAATGGATTTACGCCATAACCGAAAGCAGCCCGTCACCTATTTCCGCCCGCCCGGTTGACAGACTAAACCATATCGATATCTAGCCAATAACGAAACCTTAAATATCTCTCCTTTAGATTGAATCATTTAATTTAATATAAACACAACAGTGATCAGTAAGTTGGGACTTGTTTTAGCAAGAACATATCACCCTATTTTATGGAGCGTAACGGAATTGCGCTAATCCAATCCCAGGAATTTGCCAAATAGACAGTCCCCCCTACAATCACTGGATTTACGATTCCGAAACGCCCACCGACATGGTATGCGCCAACGATCCTTCCGATCGAAGGATTCAACGCATAAACATCCGCCCCAGTAGCGATGTAAAGCTTGCCGCGATAAAAAGTGGCCGGACCGCGCCCCGAACCCTGTGGACCAGCATCGGGAATGTGCCAACTCCATAACCGCTTCCCATTGTACACATTGTAAGCCTGATACACGCTGGTGACGGGGCTGCCGACATAAACGATGCCATCATGAACCATGGGCATGCCAGCCTTAAATGCCGGGGGAAGCGGCCCGCGGCCCATGCGTTTCATCCACAAGATCGCTCCTGATTGTGCATTGTAGGCAATGACCGTGTTTTGAACTGTCATGGTACCGTTCAACCGCTTTGGACTGGTGATGGAATCCTGTACAACGATTCCACGATACGCGACGGGGCTAACATCGCCCGCTCCAGTATTGAACGCATCCGGTACCTTTGTCTTCCAAACGATTTTGCCAGTGCGGCGGTCAAGGGCATATAGATAACCAGGATTCCCCATGCCGGCAATTACTAGCCGATGGTAGACAATTGGAGAGGACATGTTCGCCATGCCGCCCACATGCGTTTTCCAGATGAGCTTCCCGGTTTTTGCAGCCAGGCAATAAAAATTGCCATTGCCATTATCAAAGTAAAGCTTACCCCGTGAATAAGCCGGAGTTGGCATATCCTCCGACCGAGTCCAATAAATCCATTTCACTTGGCCGTCGACGCGATCCAATGCGATAATTGCATTATATCCAGCTGACGCCCCACGCGGAGCAAAGCCCGTCCTTTTAAACCGCATGACATTTCCATAGCTGAACGTCACACTCCCAGAGGATACATAGAGCGTGTCCCCAACAACTAACGGCGTCCCCATGAAGAGACCGGAGATCGGACTGTAACGCCAGATCAGTTTTCCAGTTTCTGCGTTAAGCGCATAAACGAACTGGTCATCGCTCTCAGCATAGATCATACCGTCGGCAGCGCTAACACCCACGGAATTTCCCAAGAATTGGGTTTGTACGGCTGGTGCAGACTTCGGACCGAGCACACCTGTCGCAAAAGCTTTCGTGAATGAAAGCGGCCAGGACCGAGCCTCCGCATAATTCCATTTCACTCCATGCACGATCCAGTGTGGCACATTTTTGGGAACCGGGAATGCCGCATTTTTCTCACAATTTCCATACTCCATGGTCCAACGATTGGGGAATGCCGCAGCATCAGTGGGCGCGGGCAGATCTCTTGAGACAAACAACCTGGAGTAGGGTCCACCAAGGGCGTTTGCCAGCGATAGATGTTGCCCATAAGCCGTAGGCACGGATAGTGAAAGCGCGCAGACTAGCCATTTTACAGACTTGGATGGAACGGTCATGATATTAATCCTATCGGATGAAAATGTATTAATTACTATTATACTTTAAACTGTTTCCACAGCATGTAACATGCCACAACAACTACGATGACGGCAAAAACATGGCGCATCGTGGATTTTTGGTGTCCCAAGCGGGTTGCCAGCATGGCGCCCAACCATCCGCCCAGGATTCCGCCCCCAATATATTCCGCAGCGATTTGCCAATCAATCAAACCGGACCATGCGTAACTGGCGGCCGTGGTTGCGCCAAAAGCAGCGACCGCTACCAGGGATGATCCAATGGCGTTGATGATCGGGAGGCGCCCAGAGCGCATGAGGGCAGGTACAATCAAAAAGCCGCCCCCTATACCGAAGAAGCCGGATAGAACTCCTACCCCGCAGCCATAAAGATAGACTTGCCCCTGCCTTCCCTCAGTACCTGCCGCCGAAGGCGCATTCTTGCCACGAAACATTCTCACTGCGATGAACAACATGAGCAGGGCGAAAAGGAACAATAGATGCTTGCCACTGACGGCCTTCCCAAATTCCGACCCCATGAGGGCTCCCACTACCCCCGCAGCAGCGAAACGTATGGCTATGGGCCAGCGGACGTTATGGGCACGATGGTGGTAAAAAATGCTATAAAGCGCCGTTAACCCTACAGCAAGCGCCGTTGTTCCGATCGCTATATGCGGTTCACGGAGACCCACAAAGTAAACAAGGAGCGGTACCGCCAGTATGGATCCTCCACCGCCGATCAGACCCAGTGAGAATCCCACGATGACACCAGAAATCACACTAAGGATATTTTGAGGCGTGGTGAGCATTATTGGTATCATGGTGTACATTTCCTCGGCATGTTATGGCGCTGTCCTGAATCAGTGGCCTGCCATGGATTCCCGTTGGCAGCATATGGATGGATACAGGGCAATTGCTGCGTCCCACAACAAGAAGAGCCCGTTTCCAGCTTCGGGGCATGTGCAACCGTGTTGGCAAAGCACAGGCGATATGAATACGTTCATCGCCGTAAGGTGCGCCATTGCAGATGAAGAGGGTTCGCGCATGATTGTCTCCATTTATGGGTTGATCTCCACCGGCAGGCCGTGGGCACGCCATTCGGCCACGCCGTCTTCAAGCCGGATGGCCCGATAGCCTTGTCTGTTGAGGTACTCGACAGCCTCTTTGGCCATCAGGCAGAAGGGACCGCGGCAATAGGCCACCACCGGTTTGTCGCGCGGCAGGTCGGCCAGACGCTTTTGTACCTCGGACAATGGCATGGATTGAGCATAGGGGATGTGCCCGGCGGCATACTCGGTTTCCGGCCGCACATCGAGCACCATAACTTCGCCACGCCTAGCCAGATTAAGGATTTCCTCCCGGCTCATGGGGGTCAGATCATGGAGGTGCTCGGCGAGATTGGCGAGGGCCGCACGCAACTCCAGCAGTCGATCCTCGGCCAGGGTGCGGATCGTCACCAGGAAGTCAGCTACAGCATCTCCGGCGAGCCGGTAGTATACGTTCTTGCCTTCACGGCGCGCCTCGACGAGGTGAGCCATGCGTAGCTCCTTGAGGTGGGCGCTGGCCAGCTTGACGGAAATTTCCGCGCCGGAAGCCAGTTGCTCGACCGATTTTTCCTCCTGGGCCAACAATTCGATCAACTCCAGCCGTTTGGGGCTGGAAACCGCTTTGCCAATCCGGGCCACCTGGGCATACAGCAGGTCTTTTACTTGTCTTTCACTCATTTTCATCCAATATTCAATTCTTCGGTAGAATGTTAGTTGCTGTTCGCCGCCACGTCAATCATGGGAGATGTAACGCCACGGTAAATTTGTTCTCAGGCCCCCAGCGGGGTTGGTGCCGAATTTTTAGTCATGCGCAGATAATCGAAAACGATACGATTCCGGAAGCAGAGGATGCGCATCATTTCAGCGATCGACTGGGCAGGCTTCTGGAATGATTTGAGAATGCCAACCGCGAAGCGGCGCAAGTGCGTTAGATTTTCCGGGCCAAATCCGGTACGGGCACGGCCACGATCCTCATCGTAGTTCCAGTCGATGATGTAATGCACGCTCTCAATGGCCCAGTGTCCGCGATTAACCTCCAGTACGCGTTGCGGCGACACCTCTTGCGGAGTGCGACTGGTGATCCCCAGTGCAACTTCCAGTGAGCACTTGCCGGTTTTCTTGTCGACACATTCGCGTTCTATTTGGAAAGCCTGGCCGACGTGGGGAAAACCGAGGTAGGCATTGACCGCTGTGCTGCACCAGATCCGGCGAGTTTCGATACGACCACGGTCTGCGGGGGTGATCTCAACGAAGTCGGGAGTGCCACAATTTTCGAATTGCACCGCGATATCGTGCTCAAGGGTCGGTTGGTTGCCCTTCACGGTGAAATGGTAATGCGCCTGATGTTCCACCAGATAGGTGGCCAGAGCCCGTTGCGTCAGCAGGGCATCAGCGGTCACATCCCTGCCGGTGATATCGCAGCTTTCCAGCACGGGGATCACCATCCCGATTTCGTTGGTACATTTTACGGCGTCACTGTTGGCTACGGGTAAGGCGCCGACTTTTTTTGGGCATAGCAGGCTTTCAATTCATGGCCCACGACGCTCAGAATGTGGGTTTGGCAACCGGTTTCGTCGAGTGCATTTTTCATGGTCTTGCCATCAATGGCCAATGCGCTGTCTTGTAGTCCGCCGTTCTGCATATCTAGTCTCTTGTAATCAACATGATGCGTCGCTTGCCAAAGCCATAATCCACGTCAATCAATGTCACACATCAGGAACTTAGCTTTCGCCGTGACACAAATTTGTCACACCCTGGCAGGGTGTGAAAAAGCCATCGTGGCGCACTGACGCCGATCTATTGCGGCCAAGTCATGAGGCCAGATGCGGCTTGCCGAGATGGTGGAGATCGCCCACTTCGCCGAGGCCGGGCCGGTGGCGCCCGAAGCGGCCGTGGACATCGCCTTCGTGGAGGGGAGTATCTCCACGCCCGAGGACGAGGAGCGCATCCAGCAAATCCGCAAAAACAGCCGGTGGCTCATCACCATCGGCGCCTGTGCCACCGCTGGCGGCCTCCAGGCCTTGCGCAACCTGGCCGACGGTTCCGCCTGGATCGCGGAGATCTACGCCCAGCCCGAAACCATCCATAGCATGGCCACCTCCACCCCCATCGCTGCCCATGTCCCGGTGGATCTGGAGTTGTGGGGTTGTCCGGTGAACGGGCGCCAGGTCCTGGGGGCGGTGCGCGCCTTTCTCTTCGGGGTCGCACCAGCGCTCGAAAAAGACAAGCTATGCCTGGAGTGTAAACGCCATCAGGCGGTCTGCGTCCTGGTGGCCAAAGGGTTGCCGTGCATGGGGCCCGTGACTCTCGCTGGCTGCGGGGCGATCTGCCCCCGTTTCGGGCGCGATTGCTATGCCTGCTATGGGCCGGCGGAAAACCCCAACGCTGGGGCCCTGGGGCGACGCCTGGAAGGACTCGGCCTGGTGCCGGAAGCCGTCGCCCGGCGCTTTCTCTTCATCAACAACAGCGCCCCGGCCTTTGCCGAGGCGGGCCGCCACTGGCAGGAGCGGGCCCATGACCCAAAGCCGTGAGATCAGCCTCTGCGTGCCAGTCCTGGCGCGGGTGGAGGGGGAAGGCGCACTCGACCTGGAAGTGCATGACGGGCGCATCCAAACGCTGCGCCTGCGCATATTCGAGCCGCCGCGGCTCTTTGAGAAGTTCCTGGAAGGCCGGGAATACCAGGAGGTTCCGGATATGGTGGCGCGCATCTGCGGCATCTGCCCGGTTGCCTACCAGATGAGCGCCGTGCATGCCATAGAGGGCGTCTTTGCCCTGGCACCCGGCCCCTGGGTGCGGGCCATGCGCCGGGTGTTCTACTGCGGCGAGTGGATACAGAGCCACAGCTTGCACATCCATCTGCTGGCAGCGCCAGATTTCCTGGGCTACAGCAGCGTCTCCGAAATGGCTCGCGCGTATCCCGACGCCGTCCGTCGGGGGCTTGCCCTCCAGGCCTTGGGCAATGAAATCATCCGCGTCTTCGGTGGGCGCTCGGTGCATCCCGTGGGCGCCCGGGTGGGAGGTTTTCATCGTGCGCCCAGCCGGGCAGAGGTGGCGGTACTCCAGGAGCATCTGCAGGCCGCTCTACCGGGGGCCGAGGCCCTGTTGGCCTGGACCGCCTCTCTGAACCTGCCCAATGACGCACAGGACTTTGTCAGTGTCGCCCTGCGCCACCCGGATGAGTACCCCATGAACGAGGGGCGCATTGTCTCCAGCGACGGCC
>JAKAFG010000080.1 GCA_021818125.1 Pseudomonadota bacterium
GACTGCTCCTGCTGGACGAACTTGCCCACAGCAACGCCCCCGGCTCACGCCACAAGAAGCGCTGGCAGGACCTGGAGGAACTG
The DNA here is from genome assembly GCA_021818125.1 of Pseudomonadota bacterium. Classification (GTDB taxonomy): domain Bacteria; phylum Pseudomonadota; class Gammaproteobacteria; order Acidithiobacillales; family Acidithiobacillaceae; genus Acidithiobacillus. The sequence continues at coordinate 84 of JAKAFG010000080.1, forward strand.
CTGGACGCGGGCCTTTCCGTGGCGACCACCGTGAATGTTCAGCACCTGGAGAGTGTTCACGAAGTCGTCCAGCAGATTACCGGGATACAGGTTCAGGAGACCCTGCCGGATCAGATCATCCAGCAGGCCGATGAAGTGATTCTGGTAGATATCACTGACGAGGATCTCTTGCAACGGCTCAAGGAGGGTAAGGTGTACCTGGGCGAACGCGGTCAGCGCGCGATGACCCATTTTTTTCGTAAAGGCAACCTGATCGCCCTGAGGCAATTGGCATTGCGACTGGCAGCGGACCGGGTCGATCTGGAGTTGCGACAGTTTCATCAACAGAATCCGGAAGAGGGGCGGCATCGCGGTAGTCGGGATCGTTTGTTGGTCGCCGTGAGTGGCCGCCCGGAAGATGAGCATCTGGTGCGCGCGGCTTATCATCTGGCGACCAGCCAACGGGCCGACTGGCTGGTGATTCATGTGGACACTCCACGCGGCCTTCTGCAGAAACCTCAGACCCAGGCGTGGATATGGAATCACCTGCATCTTGCGGAAAGTTTGGGTGCTGAAACCGCACGTCTGACCGGAGTAAATGTCGGCGCGGAGGTTTTGGCTTATGCGCGACTCCGCGACGTCACCCAGATTATACTGGGACAGACGCAAGGCTTGCGCAAATTCCTTTGGTGGTGGCCCGGTTCTTTGACGGCGCATCTGTTGAACAGCGAGCGCGGTATTGACGTAGTGATTCATCCGTTGCCGGTAAAAAAAGCCATTCCGGAAGATCGACGCCTGCGGAATCAACAATACCTTGGCATCGTGGACACGTCCCTGCGCCGCCGCACCCGGAATCGCGCCTTTGTGATCAGCGGGGCATTAGGTCTCGCTTTAAGTGGTCTGGCCTGGTCTCTGGGGGCTTACCTGGGTTTTGCCGGGGTCTTCATGCTCTACATGCTGGGCGCGGTGGGCACCGCCCTGATGTACGGCCGCTGGTCCTCCCTCATCACATTCATTGCCGCGGTGGTCAGTTACTACTCGTTTGGATTGGATCGCGGTTTGCTCACCACGGTGGGCTCGCTTGCTTACTTTGCGCTGATCCTCTCCTTGATCCTGCTCATCAGCCAACTGGTGGCGCGATCCCGCGAGCAGGAGCTCATGGCCCGAATCCGCGAGCGACGCGCCCGCAATCTCTATCAACTGGTTCAGGCGCTCAGCGGCGCCCGTGGTGTCGAAGGAATTCTGAACGCCAGCATCGAGAAGTTGCACCAGACCCTGGGTATTGCGGTCGCATTCTGGTTGCCACCGGCGGACAACGCGGGTAGTCCGTTGCAGATGTTTCCCGCGTCCACCGAATTGGAAGCGCCACAACGCAACCTGCGGGCTGCCGCCCGGTGGAGCTTTCTCAATAAAAAGAATGCCGGTATGAGCACCGACACGCTGGCGGAACTCCCGGCGCTGTTTATGCCCATGTTGTCCGGCGAGCATGCGCTGGGGGTCATGATGCTGTCTGATCTTGATCTGCGTCGGGCGCCTGCAGACTGGTTGCGCTTTCTCGAAACGGTGGCGCGACTCATCGCGGTGGCTCTGGATTCAGCGCAAGCTTCCCTGCAACGTACGGAAGCGGATGTCCGTTTGCGGGTCGAGCAATTACAAAACGCGCTTTTAGGCGCTGTTTCCCATGACCTTCGGACGCCCTTGGCTGGCGTACTAGGCACCGCGACGACACTTCAACGCAATGCGCAGGGCTTGACCGCCGATGAGCACGATCTCCTGGAGAATATCCGCGAGCAAACCCAAAAGATGGAACACACCGTGGATCGCATTCTGCACATGGCCGCATTGCAGTCCGGGCGACTCAATATCAAAAAAGAATGGGTTCCCCTGGAAGATCTGCTGGTCACCGCGCGCGATCAGGTTAAGGCCGTATGCACCGATCGTCCTTTTCAGGCGCGGATATCCAAAGACTTGCCGTTGCTCCTCGTGGACCCGCAGCTCATGGTGCAAGTGCTCGCTAATCTCCTGGAAAATGCGTGCAGATATAGTCCGAATGGCCGCGCCATCGAATTAGAAGCCTATGCGAACGATGCGGAGATTACCGTTTGCGTCATCGACCACGGCTTTGGCGTACCACCCGGCCGCGAAGAGGAGATATTTCTTCGTTTCAGTCAGGTCAAACCGCCCCATGGACTGGGTGGCAGCGGACTGGGCCTCGCCATTTGTGCTGCTATTATAGAATTGCATGGCGGACGTATCTGGGTACGTAACCGGGTCGCAGTGCGCGGTGCGGTGTTTTGTTTTACCGTACCTCGGGAGACTGAGCCGCCTATGCCACCTGACGGAGATTAAGCCATGACGACCATGCACGAAGGCGATCTGGATATCCTGCTGGTGGAGGATGACCCGAGTATTGGCGGGTTTCTGCAGGCGGCGATGGACCGCGAACCAGGGTATCGCCTGCACTGGGAAAGCACGCTGAAAGATGCCTGGAAGGCTTGGGAAAAACGACAAATCCAGGAAGGTCGGCCGTTCGCCCTGATTCTGCTGGACCTTGGTTTACCGGATGGGGATGGGCAGGGATTAATCCATCGATTACGCGACCACGGAGGGGAACAGGCACTAATCATCATCATCTCTGCGCGCGGAAGTGAGGCTGACAAGGTACAGGCCCTCGATAGTGGCGCCGACGATTATCTGACCAAGCCGTTTACCATTGGCGAGCTGCTCGCACGCCTGCGCGCGCATTTGCGGCGACGACCAGCAGGTTCATCCGCCGAATCTTCCCATTGGGTTATAGGCGCCTTGGAGCTGGATGATCTCACCCATACCGTTCGCAAGGGCGGGATGACCATTCCGATGACACCCAAGGAATATCAACTGTTCCACCTTTTTGTGATGAATCAGGGGCGGATATTGTCGTATCGACGAATTCTCGGTGCCGTGTGGGGAGAGCACCGTGGCGATCAGGCCCACTATGTCAGGTTATATATCAAACGACTGCGGGAAAAGATTGAGGATGATCCCGGAATGCCACAATATCTGGTGACCGAAAAAGGGATTGGGTACCGATTTGGCGATCCGGAGGTGTCAAGATGACCACCCTCAAGGGCAAGATGGCATGCGCTTTTGCGGCGAGGATAAAAACAGTAATCAGTCATCGCCATCCGCATGTTTTTGTGCCAGAAACCCGACGCCATCCAGCACTTGATAGAAGTCCCGCGCATAATAATCGGGCGCTACATCGTTATAGGATTTGCTGCCCTGATTGGAGTCCACAAAGATGGTTTTCATCCCCGCCTGCTGGGCGCCATAAATATCCCGATACATGTCGTTGCCGACATAAATGGCTTCATGAGGGGCCACTTCCAATTGCTCTGCGGCCATGGCGAATAATCGGGAATCGGGCTTGCGATAACCATAGTCACCGGAAATGATCCGTATATCAAAATATTTCTTAATACCCATCGCGCGCATTTCGGGGAGGGCGAAGCAGCGTTGTGCGTCAGAAATAGTGGCCAGTCGGTAGGTTTCCTGCAGGCTTTTCAGCGTGCGCTTAATGCCATCGTAACGCTCCAGGCGGGTGCGGGAAAGGCCACGATGCAGGCGTGCCAACTCTTTTGCCAGTCTTTCCCGGCCTTTGACCGGTTTGCTGTTCTCCTGGGTGAGCAGGGTGTGCCAGATTGCCTCGACGTCTATTTCCGGATATCGTTCAGCGGATTGGCGTTTTCTCTCCTTCATGATGGCGAAGTAGCGTTCCCGGACCTCTCGCCGGTTCATAAAGACCCGGTGATAAGTGAGATAATGGGAAATGCCGCGATAAATGTCTTCCATTTCCTCATTGGTTTCAATGTTGATCATGGTGCCATAAATATCTATACAGACGGCGCGTATGGACATGGTGTTACCTCCGCAGAATGTGAATGGCTTCGTGGACCAGGGCTTGGCTGTAGCGCCAGTCAAGCCAGGAATTACGGGCGATGCGTAACAGGGTCATACCCATATAAAAGGGCATTCGCTCAGTAATCGATGCAAAAGCCGCATGGCGGTCCGGAAAATGGGTGCTGTATTCCCAGAGAAAATGGCCGATAAATGGTTCGGCATGCTCTCCATGATGGGTGGTGCGCATGAAATGATGTTTTATTTCCCCGGCAATCATGCCGAGATCATACGCGCGATCGGCAAACTGCATACGTTCCAGATCAATGGCGATGGTGCGCCGATGGGTTGCGAAGAGAAAATTGGAGGGGGTGGCATCGCCATGGATCAGAACTTGCCGGTCTGCCCACATACTGCCCATCTGCTGCCAACGCTCCCGGTAATGATAGAACTCACCGGTCTGATGGGCGGATATCCGGTGGCGTCTTTGCAGGCGCGCCATGATCTTGTCGAAATAGGCAAAGTGCGCATCAAAGCGCACGGTTTCAGAGCGAGCGGTCCAGTTATGTAATTTGGCAAGGAAATAGGCGAGGTCCGTCAGGCGTGCATATAATAATTTTGCATCATTGCGTTCAATGCTTTCCTCGATGACTCTGGAGAGGGGTTGTCCCGGACAGAATTCCTCTATAATGACATTGTTCATATCCCACGAAATTCCCAGGGGTTGCGGAATATACAGTCGCCCGGTTTTGAAACCCAGGTCGCGCAACGTATGCATATACCGCCATTCGTTATGGGCCTGCTCCCAGGCCTGCTGTGGATCTTTCCCGATTCGGTTGAAGAATTTACCGATGACTTTATGCTGTGAATGGATTTCCTCGTAGAGAAAAACCTCATTGGATGCCGGAAACTGGAATACCCGAAATTGATGGGGGTGCTGTTCTGTGAGTAATGGTGGGAATATCTGCTCTTGCAGATACGCGTAGAATGGATCGTGGGGATTCAGACGGCCCAGATATTTCATTTCAACCCTTTTGCCTTGTCATGAATCTCCAGAGGGTGGGGATTGCAGCGACGGGTGCAACTGTATCCCGATGATTTTCCAGCCTGGTTCCGCGCTCTTCAGCAGCGGTGCAACGTTTTGCAGAATTTGTTGCTCCAGTGCGGACTGGGCGGTGGTGGAAGTGGTGATGCCAGCCAAATCCGGAAACGCCATGAAGGGGTTGGCGATACGCGCGTCAAGTTGTCCCTGCAGGGGGTGAAGTTTCTTCCAGGGGCCATTGCCCTGCATGATCGCCACCGGATGAATAGTCAGCGCTTTGATATTCCCGGCATGGTTCGTGACGGTGACGCCATAAGACCCAAGATCGACGGCACGTTGAACGGGCGTTGACACCGCCGGTTCCGGTGTCGCCACCGGCGCGCCGATTCTGCGCAGATGAACCGGCAGGTTAAGGGCAATGCCCACGGCGACGGCCGCGAGCAGGACCGCCAGGACGCCGAAAATCACCCATCGACCACGAGCGGATTTGGCTTGCTTTTTTTTGCGGGCTGCCAATCTCCGTTTCTCCTTTGTCGGGTAAGCAATATCTGCTCGAGCGATATCCTCTCTGATTAGCAGGGACATAGTCAACGTACTCAATAGAATGCCTGTGCCATGGGCGAGGCCGGGAAAACCAACACGATGCAGTGTTGTGATGCGCAGGGTTGCATTACACTCCCCAATCAGTTCTGCTATTTACACAGACCATAAAAGAGGAAACATGCCATGGCGGCGGGTCATTTGCGGCGGGAAGGGGGGCTGATCGGGCTGCTTTACGCGAGCCTGGGAGCCATAGTGGGTTCCGGCTGGCTGTTTGGGCCGCTGCATGCGGCGCAGCAGGCAGGGCCACTGAGCCTGGGTTCCTGGGCGGTGGGGGCGGCGGCTATTTTACTACTGGCGCTGGTTTACGCCGAATTGGGGCCGATGATTCCGCGCAGTGGTTCTATTGTCCATATCAGTCACCTGGGTAATGGGCCGTTGTTAGGCCGCATCTGGAGTTGGATACTCTTCTTTTCTTATGTTTCCATTGCGCCGGTCGAAGTGACGGCAGTGCTCACCTATGCGAATAATTATCTGCCGGGTTTTCTCTCTGGTGAGGCGGGCGTGCTCAGTGGTCGGGGTTTTGTCGCCGCTATTCTGTTGCTGGGTGTTTTTGTGCTGCTCAATTTTCTGGTGATTCGCTGGGTGCTGTTGCTTAATAGCGCCGCGACCTGGTGGAAGCTGATTATTCCGGCCGCCACTATTTTCGTCTTGTTGAGTTTGTCCTGGCACCCCGAGAACCTGCAATTGCATCATCCCCAGGGGGAGCTGGAGGGCATGTTCACCGCCGTGGCCAGTGCCGGGATTATCTTTTCCTTTTTCGGGTTCCGGCAGGCTATTGATCTGGCGGGAGAGAGCCGGAATCCGGGGCGTAGCATTCCCATAGCGGTCATCGGTTCGGTGCTGATTGGCACCGTGCTGTATGAGGGGCTGCAATTCGCGTTTCTGGTGGCGGTGAATCCTGCTGGTCTGGCGCATGGGGGATGGTCACACCTGACTTTTACCGGGCTCACTGGCCCCTTTGCGGCATTGGCCGCAGCCGTGGGTGCCACCTGGTGGGGCGTCATCCTCTATGTGGATGCCCTGGTGTCGCCAGCGGGTACAGCCTTCATTTACACGACCTCATCGGCACGCATTACCATGGCGGCAGGGGAAATGGGCAGTGCACCGCGGGGACTGGCGCGGATTAACCGCAGTGGCGTGCCCTGGATCGCTCTGTTGGCGGTATATGCGGTTGGCGCGCTCTTTTTCTTTCCCTTCCCTTCCTGGCAAAAACTGGTGGGATATATTTCTTCAGTGACCGTGCTCTCCTACAGTCTGGGGCCGATTGTGCTTTTGCAATTGCGTCGCGCCATGCCCGATGCAGCACGCCCTTTTCGTCTCCGGGGCGCGGAAGTGATCGCTCCGGCGGCCTTTGTGGTGGCCAATTGGATTATCTTCTGGGCCGGGTTCGACACCTTGAGTTTTACCTTTGTCGCCCTGGCCATGCTGATGGTGGGTTTTCTGATTTACCATTATTTTCTGGTCAAAGAGCGTCGTGCGGAGGGTTTGGGATGGCGTTATGCGTGGTGGGTACTACCCTATTTTGCGGGTCTATGGATCTGCAGCTATCTGGGTCCGCAAAATCTCGGTGGCAAAGGCCTCGTGCCTTTCTTCTGGGATATGGGAATCATTGCCCTATTTAGTCTCGTTATACTTCTTGTGGCATTGCGCACCAGGGTGGCCGATCAGGTGATGAGAGATTATGTGGAAAGTCTGAACGAGGTGCCGGAGGCGGCGCCGTAGCCACCCGCCGATCCCCGTTGCTCTTTAGAAAAGGTTCTTGATGGTGTTAATCAGCTTGTCGCCAAGACCATCCCCAGCGCCACTTTCAGTGGAAGCCGTGGGGGCGGCAACGGGTGGATAGCCGGCGAGATAATCACTGACACCAATGACGTTACTACCGCCACTGATGGTGGGGCCGGTCACCGAAGGCGGCCGGAAGAAGCCGGTGGCCGGGCTGCCCGCCATGGCCGTCCGCATATAGTGAATCCAGATAGGCAGCGCCTCACGCGCCCCCGCAGCCCAACGGCCCATGGTGCGGTTGTCATCATAACCCACCCAGACACTGGTGGTGATATGCGGACTGAACCCATTGAACCAGGCATTATCTTCGTGGTTGGTCGTGCCGGTTTTGCCGGCGATGTCATTGCGCCCCAGGCTCTGGGCCGCGACGCCGGTTCCGATCTTGATCACCTGCTGCATCATCTCCGTCAGCAAATAGGCTACGCCCGGAGGTATGGCCGTCTGCTGGGCGGGCGGGGTATAGCCCATGGGACAATTGAGCAAGGAGATTTGCGTACCGCGGCTATTCACAATTTTGGTGATGAGATAGGGATTGGGCAGAAAACCGCCGCTGGAGAAGACCGCATAGGCGCGGGCGAGCTGTAAGGGGCTGTAATCTCCCGCACCAAGCACCATGGACGGGACTTGCGGGACTTGCTTGGCCGGAAAACCAAAGCGTTGCACGTACTGCGCCGCATAGGGGATGCCGATATCCATGAGGATGCGAACACTGGGTACGTTATGAGAGTAAGCCAGATTCGACCATACAGGGATCGGAATATTGGAAAACTGATTGCTATAGTTGGTTGGCGCATAGACCTGTCCGGTGGGCAGGGTAATCGACAGAGGGGTATCTGGAATCGGCGTCTGTGGCGTCATATAACTGCTCTTGCCTGAAGCCAGCAGCGCTGGCGCATCCATGGCTGCGGCGTAGACGAAGGGCTTGAAGCCCGAGCCCGGCTGCCGATAAGCAAAAACGGCGCGATCAAAATGGCTGAGTTCATAGCTGAAGCCACCCACCAGGGCGTGGATAGCCCCGGTACGGCTGTCCAGACTCACCAGAGCGCCTTGTACCTGAGGAATCTGTGAGAGCTGCCAGCCCGCATCCTTGCCGGCAGAGGACCAGACATTGGCACCCCATTCCTGACCTGCCCCCGCCGTAACA
>JAKAFG010000081.1 GCA_021818125.1 Pseudomonadota bacterium
CGCGAGGCCCGGCGGCGGAAGCTGGTGGAGCTGGAGGAAAGTCTGAGAAACGACGCCGACGCCCGCATCGACCTGCGCCAAGCCTATCCGGCGGCGGGATTCCGGCTGGGAGAGCGGGAAGGCAGGCGTGTCTGGATCTATCCCCATGGTGATCTGGGTACCGAGCGCAAAGCGGTTTTCGAGGCCCGGCAGGCGTGGAATGGGCGGAAACAGGCCCGGCAGGAACGGGAGCGCATGGAGGCGGAGCGTGAGGCCCGTATCAAGGCCCAGCGGCGGGAAGCGATCCTGGAGCGTGCCCAATTGCGCCATGGGTACCGCATGGATAGCTGGGAGATTCGTGAACGCTGGTCCTTTCGCCAGCAGGAACGGGAAAGGGAACGAGAAGCCGAACGCTTACTGGAAGAACACGAGCGCCAGGAACAGGAAGAGCACGCCCTGGATGACCTGGTGGCCGTAGAAACCGCGCCTGGCGTCCGGCATCCGCAGCGGAATACCTGGCGGGAATGGCGGGCGCAGACCCTTTCCCGGAAATATGATCCCGTGTATTCCGCAGAGATGGCGGAAAGGGACATTTATTGCCGCTGGATGCCGGAGCATGGCGGATTGTATTTGCGCTTGGGCAAGCAGGAAGTAATCGATCAGGGGCCACTGCTGTTGGCGAAGAATGGCGATTCAGACATTCCGCTGTTGATTGCGACCGCTCAAGGGAAAGGATGGAATACCCTGGAGTTTACGGGCAGTCCGGAATTTCAGGAGAAGGCAGCAGTAGCGGCGTTACAGGCGGGTTTGGCCGTGGCCGATGCGGACCTGGCTCAACGGGCGCAAGCGCTCATTGATGCGCAGCGGGAGCAGGAGCGGATAGAAGCGGCGAAACGTGCAGGGATTCCTGACTCGGTCGGCTTGGCAAGGAAAGTATCTTCCGAAGTGGGCAGGGGCCTTTGTGATCTGATCGAAGCGCACAAGACCATAGAAGCGACGGCGGACGCCCTTGCCGGGCTCGGGTTTGACCATGAGGCGATTGCCGTGGGTGTCACGTATCTGGTCAACCAGCGCTATCGCGGTCACACACAAGAGATGCAGTACCTGACGAACGAAGCCGCAGACCAGATGGGACGGGAGGCGGTATTACGCCATCAGCAGAAGCAGCGGTCGGACGTTCCATTTGCCGGGCCGGAGCCGACGATTACGGTCAAGAAGCGCCCGGGTCAGAACAAAGGGCATGGGCTGGGCGATTGAACGTCGTTACTGGGTAACGATTCCATATCGTGACTAGTCGCCAATAAGGGGGTTTTCTAGGGAACTTGGGCGATATTTTGGCAAAGTGCCCAAGTCCACCCAATTCAAAAACCACAAACCAGCATGGATACTGGCTTCAGTGCCAGGCAGACGCGAGGATTAGTAATCCGCTGATCATATGATTGATTAATGCAATGTAATCAATTGGTTTAGTGAATAAAAGAATCGCACAAACTGGCAAATGCCCAAGATATGCCCAAGTGACTCCTTCTAGGCGTCAGCGTCCGCAACTAACTGCATCCTTCCGACTTCATACAGAGCCTGCAACTCGGCGCGCACCACGTTGAGTTCCATATCAATCGAGGCGATAGGTGCGCCACGCTGTTCGCGCCGCTGAAGCAGGACGTGGCGATGGTTCTGGAGTTGGGCAATACGGGTTTGCCGGTAGCTTTCGTTCATGATGCTTCTCCTGTGCTGGCGGTCATGACCTGTAAGATGTCGGTGATTTTCTATCGGGCACGCCGATCTCTACCCTCTGGGTAAACGTCATCATCGACGCTCGCCCTTCTACTAAAGTACCCGCGTTTACGCAGATAGGTTCCTATTTGATTAAGCAGGGCCGCTGCTATCAGCGTTTCCAGTGGCACCAGGAAAAGCGCGTCCTGGAAACCTGCACCTCCGACGCCGAAGAACCAGCCAGCAGTCCAGTTAGCGGCGGTACCCGCGCCGTAAAGGTCTGGGAGCAGGGTGCCGGTGAATGTCAGCGGATAGGCCAATGGCCAAGGGAAACGGTCACCCAGGAGCAAGACCAGAACCGGCCAGATAATGAATCCACCAGTAAAAATATGCAGACCAGTGATGCTCCAATACTGCGTGAATAACCCCAAGGTCGCGGCAAAGAGCAGGAAACCGATAATAATTTGCTGATCTTTGGCTTGACGCCAGAATTTTAAAGCAATAAATATACTGATGACACTGGGTAAAACAGCCCCCTCATCGCAATCAACATTATAAATATAATTAACAGCTGGAATCGCTAAAATATGTAGGTATTCATATTTGATGTTGCTTAACAAGACGAGAACTCCTTTACTGAAAAGATGACCAGCATTATACTGGTCATCTTCTTTAAATATATTTAATGCTACCCTGCTTTAATAGTACCGGTTGTCGCAACCGTAACAATACAATCGGTGGTGAACGGCGAGGGAACAGCTGCCGTTGCGGATCCACCAGTACATGCTCCTGGATATTGCTTGTTAATCATACCAGCAGTATCTGTTGCTGCAGTCTGATTGGTCCCTTGCTTACCATCTAGGTAAATCTCAATCGTGTAAACGCCGGTATCTGATGGCTGCACAACCCCGGCAGTACCACCACCAGACACGTACACAGTTCCCACTACGGTACCAACCGTTCCTGGTTGATAGGCATAATTATTCGCTGCTGCCGCCCCAGGCAACGGATCTGGTGCCATAGAGTTGAGTGTTGGCGTGGCGCTAGTATTGGCCGCAGTCGTTCCACCTTTTATGGCAACTGTTGTTACTTGACCGGCCTGCGCTGCGGCTGTCGCGGCAGCATACGCATCAACAGCTGAGTGAAAGTTGGCAGCAGCATCATTCGCCTGCGCCGTGGAGATGTACTTCTCATACTGCGGAATGGCGATGGCCGCCAGAATGCCGATGATGGCGATGACGATCATCAGTTCAATGAGGGTGAAACCTTGTTCAGCGCGATACTTGGCCTTTTCGACTAACATGCTCATGTGTCCTACTCCTTACTCTTGCAAGAGGTTCAATCCGACATCGCGGTTTGCGATGTCTCGTTGAATGGTCTGCATGAATCGTGCCAGAATTGCCAAAAAGAGAAAAAATAGACAATGCATTAAAAAACATATGGTTGTTGGTTTTTTGGTAGTAATCAGGAATATTATAGTATAAGCAATAATGGCAATTTCATGGTTTTTACGATGAACATCCAATTTGCGCTTCATCGTGCTGACGATGAATTCATCGTGTTTACGATGAAGCAGAGAGTGTGCGATTCTTGACGTCTCGTTCGAAGAACACAACCGATCATTGGCCACTATGAATACATCGCGTCACGCATCCATTTTCATTGGTACCCCCACCGCAGCACTGCTTACGGGCAAGAGCGTGCGGACTGTTCATAACTGGCTTGAATCTGGAGAGATTCAAGGCAAGGAGGTACCAGCAGCCCGTATTCCAGGCGGACTCGTCCGACAAGTGAATCTCTCCAGTATTGAACCCTACATCTGCATACCACTGAATCCGGAGTTGGTGGATTGGATTCAGCAAGCAGATACCGGCGATGCGACAGCGCTCAAACTGGTTGGTATCGCTTTTTCTGCCGATCAGCATCACGCCATCGCGGTACCATGGCTGGAGGCTGCCGCCAAAAAGGGAGAGGTGGATGCCATGGACCTGCTCTCCTGGTATTACTTGAACGGGGCCGGTGTGCCTAAAAATGCGAGCATAGCCTTGCAGTGGCTTGCGAAGGCGGCAGAGAAGGGGCTACCAACGGCCAAATTTAAGCTAAAACAACTCGGTGTTGACGTAGGACCTATCGTACTGACAGATGGTACGGTGATTACCGGCTGAACACGGCAAGGCTTGCTAGTCGATGAGGCCTAATAATCGTGCCGCGACCATCTCCAAGGGGGAGATATCTTTTCCGTGCGACTTTTCAAAAAGAGCTTGCGTTCGGCGAATCCGTAACAACACGGAGGCTTCGGAGACGCCCAGTGATTTCGCCAGACGCTTTATGTTATCGGGATCCTCGGATACCACGTTCAGTTTGATGGTGGATGGGGGATACGCAGAGACTCTGGTTTTTTTTTCCAGAACGGCCTGCTCTAGTTTGGCCATGCGATGTCTCAGGTCGCTGACATCTTCCACCAACTGGTCTGTGCGCTCCAGGATCGTGTGCAGATATTCCACAATGGGATTTTCGATGTTTTTCATGACATGGTGAGGTTGCTTAAATCGCCAGCAGGTCAGCGCGGGCCGCTTCCCGCCACTCAAGTACGGGCATGACGTTTCCCATCGATCAGCGATTGCACCGCATCCATAACCTGACGATGTGGTACCGCCGGTCGCGGGTCATCCAGCGCCTCATGCACCCTTTCCCGGAACCATGCGTCATAGGCATCCGGGTCAGCTACCAGACCGACAGGCAAGCCGCCTTCCTTGGTAACGCGAGTGAGCAGGATGCGCACGGCATCAGAAATGGTCAGACCGACGTTAGCGAGTTTCTCCGCCGCATCGGCTTTCAGCTTGTCGTCCACGCGAACATGCAGCATTGAGGTTTGAGTCATCGGGATTCCTCCAGTTACCATGCCCGATTGTGTATCTCATTAGAGATACAAGCAATAGAGCCTTCACGCCCATTCCCTCATCTCGGTTCACAATCGTCTCCTGGAATACAGCGCCCGCTTTTACAGAGAGCACTATGGATATGGCCAGGTGCATTCATCAGACAGAATGCACCATTCTGTCTGGTGGCCTTCTCCACGCCTATCGCTAATGTACTGATTCTTCTGCTACCGGGCAAGGGCCGGAAGGGGCTATGATGAGACATTACGATCACGGTGGAGATTTTGGGCGATGGCGGACGGGAAAACAGGGCGGAAACGGCGGGGGGCGATCGATGCGGAGGCACCGATTCCGGTCGTGCCCGGGCAGGGGGAGTTGTTCGTGGAGATGCCAGCGGAAACGGTCACAGCGACGGCTGCGGCACCCGCTCCGGTCGAGCCGGAAGCCGCGGGCTCGCCCCCTGATGTGCCGTCCGCAGGACAAGGGCTGTTATCCGCAGCAGAAGCCACTCCCAAAAAGCGCCGGACGGCCTCGGAGGGCGAAAGAAAGCATCTCACCCTCCTGGAGGTGGATCGCCTGCTGGCGGCCACGAAAGACAACCCCCGGACCGGCCTGCGCGACCGCTGCCTGATCCTCCTGATGTTCCGTCACGGATTGCGGGTGACGGAGGCCTGTGACATGCGTCTGGATCAGGTCGATCTGGAGAGCAAGATTCTCCAGGTGCAGCGCCTCAAGGGCGGGCTGTCCACCACCCAGCCACTGCGGACGGAGGAGATCCGCCTGCTGAAAGGCTGGATGGCCGAGCGGGAGCGCTGGCTGCGGCAGTGGCGCAAGAAAGAAGGCGGCACTGGGGCCGCCCTGGATCGTCATGCGCTGTTTCTGAGTACCCGGGGGACGGTGCTGTCGCGCAAGACCTTCTGGGCGCTGCTGCGCCGCTATGGGGAGCTGGCGGGGCTGACCCTGCCACCCCATCCCCACATGCTCCGGCACGCCTGCGGCTTTGCCCTGGCCGACCAGGGCGCCGATACCCGGCTCATTCAGGACTACCTGGGGCACCGCAACATCCAGCATACGGTGCGCTACACGGCCACTAACCCGGTGCGCTTCGAGAAACTGTGGCGGTGATCGCTGTTGATTTGTTGAATGGTTCGTACTACAAGAAAGACAACACATCATACACGGTAATAATATGGCAAAAGTTAACCTGTCAGAGGCTGCTGGCTTGGTCAATGTGGCCAGATCAACACTCTACTCTTATATAAGATCAGGAAAGTTAAGCGTTGATAAAGATCACCTTGGAAAGCCACAGATAGACACATCTGAACTGATCAGGGTCTTCGGCGTCTTGCAAGACAACGATAAAGACAACAAAAAAGACACAGAAATAACACCGGATACGGTGACAATACAGAGTGAAAACGCGGCGTTGCGCGCAGAAAATGAAGTGCTTCGTGAAATGCTGAGGATTCGCGAAGAGCAACTTCGTGAACATCAAGAGCAAGAGTCATGGCTCAGGCAACGCCTGGACTCATTGGAGGCTAGGTTGTTACCTGGCTCAAGCGCCAAGTCATGGTGGTCAAGAATTTTTGGTTCTAAGGGGTAGGCTGAATGGTGGTGGCGCTTCCCTTTGCTCTGGATCAGGCGCAAAATGATAAACACGTTTAACATGTTTATCGCGAGGTTATTATGATTGGGGTTCGTCTGTCCAGCGACATCGAGAAGCGTCTAGATGCGTTGGCAAAAGCGACAGGACGCACGAAGACCTATTACGTCCGCGAGGCTATTTTGGAGCATCTGGATGATATGGAGGACGCTTATTTGGCCGAAGCAACCCTGGAGCGTGTCCGGCGCGGGGATGAGCGCGTATTAAGCAGCGAGGAATTCTGGCGTGGTCTGGAGGATTGAGTACGCGGAGTCTGTTCAGAAAGACGTGCGAAAGCTTGATGCACAAGAGCGTAAACGCATCCGAGACTTTATCGAGGTTAAAGTGGCCCTCCTGGATGATCCCCGCAGTTTGGGTAAACCGCTTTCTGGAGGTCTCAGCGGTCTCTGGCGTTACCGAGTAGGAAGCTACCGTGTTATTGCGAATATTGAGGATCGTGATGTGCGCATTCTCGTCGTGAAAATCGCCCACCGGAAAGAGGTTTATCGTCAGTGAGTGGTCACCTGCGTCCAGATCGCCATTTTGGCACTGATCTTGCCGAATAGCGGCTTTCTGGCGTAGTCTCAGAGGATTAACAACAGCCCAAAGGCATTACCCATGATAGAAATGGTAATGCCCCGTAACCTGGACGTCTGGGGAGACAAAGGTATACGGGGCATCGAATCCGAGGGACCGGACAGGTCCAGTATAGCCCCCCTTGGCTATGCAATCAAAGCCTGTCCGGTCCCCATGCAGAGCATGAGCGCGATCGGAGGCTTTGATGGCCGCGATTGATGCCCTTTCCCTCTTTGCCGAACACCTGCCCCGCAAGCCGTATTGCACGGATGATCTGACCGCAGGGCTGCAAATCCGCCCCCTGAAAACCGCCCTGCAACGCGCTTATATCCAGCCCAATGGTCCGGGGATGGTGTGGGTAATGGTCTATGACGTGGACCGCGCCTGCATTGACCCGCAAGACTGGTGGCCGGTCTGGGAAACCGCTGGGCTGCCTCTCCCCAACATGGCGGTTATGAACCGTCGGACGAAACGTGGCCACCTGATCTATCTGCTGGAGGCAGGGGTCTGCCGGACCGAACTCGCACACCTCAAGCCCCTGCGGTATATCGCCAGTATTGAGCGGGCCTATACCGCCGCCCTTGACGCTGACCCCGGCTATGCAGGCCTCATCTGCAAAAACCCTTTCAACGACCGCTGGCTGGTTTGGGAGATACACGGCAACCCATACACGCTGGGCGAGCTGGGCGACTATGTGGATTTGACCGCTAAGGCGGTTTCCTTGCCCTCTGACGCATCCGAGAGCTTCGGGCTGGGCCGTAACGTCACCATGTTCCATACTGGCCGTAAATGGGCTTACAGGGCCGTTAGAGAGCATTGGGCACCCAATGGGCTTGGTAGATGGTCAGAAGCCGTCCTGGAGCGATTACAGGCCATCAATGGCGAGTTCCCGCAGCCCTTGCCCTTTGCCGAAGTGAAAGCCACAGCCAAGAGCATCAGCGGGTGGACCTGGCGGCGGATGACACCCGCAGGCCTGCAAGACCTCATCGAGCGGACCCATACGCCGGAGCAGCAGGCGGAAAGGGGCCGGAGGGCCACCAATCAGGCTGAGGCTGGCGTAGCCAGTGGGCAGGCCCGCAGGCAGTCCAGCGAGCAGGACAGGGCCACGGCAAGGCTTATGCGGGCGCAAGGCTATACGCAGCAGGCAATAGCCGTGGTTCTGGGCGTGCATCGGAATACCGTCTCCTCATGGTTAAGCGATGCACAGTGAACGGCCTATATCAGATAATAGCCCTGTGGCTGGCTGCAGGGCTGGGGGCCTAGCACGGCTTGTCTTAGTAGGTGGAAAGAAATAAGCGCTTTAGCGGAAGGAAGTGTGGGAGAAAAGCGAGGAGTGGCGGGCGATTTGCTTGCAAATCGTTCGACGCTACCGCAACCAAGGGAGCGCAGGCGACCGCGGAGTGTCTGCTACAGAGTGCGGAAAGTGTGCCTTGCACGGGCTGGGTGAGGGGTCTGGGGAGAGGGTGCGCGTGCCGCTTTTTTGGGCTTGGGGGCTTTCCATATCTCGGTCATGGCCTTGTCGGCATTGCCCACAGGATGCCCCACGGATTTTGGGGATAACCGTCAGTCTTCGGGGTGGGTGTACATGGTGTCCAATGCGCTTTCACCAGAGTTGCCCTCGGTGTCGATCCAGACGACCTGGTGGCCT
>JAKAFG010000082.1 GCA_021818125.1 Pseudomonadota bacterium
GCCGAACATGGGCAACTTCCACATATACCAGTAGTTGCCGAAGGCGTTTTCCGGTTCGGTATGTTCTACCGCCGGGTTCCAGCCCTTGGAAACAATGTACGCAACCTGTTGACGGATCTGCTCCGCGGTCAGGGCGGGCAGGTAAGACAGTGTCTCGAACTTCCGGCTCGCCGGATCGGAGAGACGGGATTTGTAATCCTGTACTTCACTCATAAAAGGCTCCTGGGCATGTGATAAACGTGCTTACTTATGGGCAACGTCCAGCTTGTCGACCGTATCGAACTCGAACTTGATCTCTTTCCACGTTTCCATGGCAATCTTGAGCTCGGGGGAGTGCTTGGCCGCCTCGGTGAGAACAGCCTTGCCTTCCTTCTCGATGGCCACACCGCGGTTGCGGGCTTCCACACAGGCTTCCAGCGCGACACGATTGGCCGCAGCGCCAGCCGCATTGCCCCAAGGGTGACCCAGGGTGCCACCACCGAACTGCAACACCGAGTCATCACCAAAGATGGTGACCAGCGCCGGCATGTGCCAAACGTGGATACCACCGGAAGCGACCGGCATCACGCCCGGCATGGAGCCCCAGTCCTGGTCGAAGAAGATACCGCGGCTGCGATCTTCCTTGATGAATCTATCACGCATGATGTCGATCCAGCCCAGGGTCGCCTCACGGTCGCCTTCGAGCTTGCCTACCACCGTACCGGAGTGCAGATGATCGCCGCCGGACAGACGGAGAATCTTGGTCAGCACACGGAAGTGGATGCCGTGATGGGGGTTACGGTCCAGCACCGCATGCATGGCACGGTGAATGTGCAGGAGCATGCCATTGTCGCGGCACCAGTTGGCCAGACCCGTGTTGGCGCAGAAGCCGCCGGTGATGTAGTCGTGCATGATGATGGGTGCGCCGATTTCCTTGGCGTACTCCGCACGCTTGTACATTTCCTCCGGAGTCGGGGCGGTAACATTCAGGTAGTGCCCCTTACGCTCGCCGGTCTCAGCCTCGGCCTTGTGGATGGCTTCCATGACGAAGTCGAAACGCTGCCTCCAGCGCATGAAAGGCTGGCTGTTGACGTTCTCGTCGTCTTTAGTGAAGTCGAGTCCACCACGCAGACCTTCATAGCAGGCGCGGCCATAGTTCTTGGCCGACAAACCCAGCTTGGGCTTGATGGTGCAGCCCAGCAATGGACGACCATACTTGTTCATGATGTCGCGTTCGACCTGAATCCCGTGGGGTGGCCCACCGCAGGTCTTGACGTAGGCAATGGGGAAACGGACGTCTTCCAGGCGCAGAGCCCGCACCGCCTTGAAGCCGAAGACGTTACCAACCAGCGAGGTGAAGACGTTGACCACGGAACCTTCTTCGAAAAGGTCGATGGGGTAGGCGATGAACGCATAGAAACAGGTATCATCGCCAGGAACGTCTTCGATCCTGTACGCACGGC
Source organism: Pseudomonadota bacterium (assembly GCA_021818125.1). Taxonomy (GTDB): domain Bacteria; phylum Pseudomonadota; class Gammaproteobacteria; order Acidithiobacillales; family Acidithiobacillaceae; genus Acidithiobacillus. The sequence goes on from JAKAFG010000082.1 coordinate 1,443, forward strand.
CCTTGTAGTAGTCGAGATCGGTGAGGAGATCGGTCCACACCGTGGTCCAGGTACCGGTGGAGGATTCGGCGGCAACCGCAGCAGCGGCTTCCTCACGATCCACGCCCGCCTGGGGAGTAATTTTGAAGACCGCAAGGATATCGGTATCCTTGACGTTGTAATCCGGTTCCCAATAGGTATTCCGGTAATCCTTCACACCCGCGTTATAGGTCTTGACGGCCATATGCCACCTCCATGCAGTTGCCCGACGCCGGTGCCTCCGGCGCAATCGCTACGTCTGCAGCGATGGAGTGACTATAGTGCCCACAAATCATAAACACTAATCAGTAGTTATGATTCTTTACATAAGCTATGGATGATACAATGCGCTGTATTACCGGACAACGCTGTCATTAACTAGATGGTGAACACGTAGCGCAGCGCCTGATTATCGACTAACATCCGTTGCATCAGCAAACTACGTGACGGGTTGCGGTGCGTGGTTAACCTGTCTATGGCACGTACCCACCCGCCCGAGCAGAATTAAGAAAAATTTGGAGCGGCCTGAACCTTGATGGCGATCAGGGAGGAGAAACAAATGCCTTGGTTTTTGCGTACCGCCCTGATCCTACTGGGTACATTGCTGGGTATGGCCACTGCTTTCGCAGGTCCGTCGGTGGGTTTTTACTATGGCAGCGGTCCGCTTCCTTCTGGTTTTCAGGATTTCGACTGGGTGATTGTCAACCCCGGACCTGAGCGGCTGCCCGACACGTTCAATAGCAATCAGACGCCTTTCGCTTACATCAGCGTCGGAGAAACGGTTCCCGGCGACGATGCTTACCACGACCTTCCCAGCAGTTGTGGCATGGGTACGAATCCCAATTGGGGTGGGGAAATCATCAATCTTGGTGACGCCAGTTGCCGTGCCTACCTGCTCCACAACGTGGTCGACCCTGTTTGGCAAAAGGGTTATCACGCTTTTTTTCTTGACACTGTGGACTCTTACGAACTGGTCAGCAAGACTCCGGAAGCGCTGGCCGCACAACGTCAGGGATTGATTGCTTTCATCAAAGCGTTAAAAACAGCGCACCCTGCGGCGCAACTCATCACAAATCGCGGCTTCTCCGTGTTCCCGGAAATCAGGAAAGATATTGCCGCAGTCGCGGCCGAATCAGTCTTTAACGAGTGGGATCAGGCAACCCAGCGCTATCAAGCGGTGCAGCAAGACACCCGCGAAGCTCTCCTGAAAGAGTTGGATATAGTGAAAGCCGCTGGCACCCCCGTAATCGTCATCGACTATCTACCAACCAAGATACAGCGTGCCGACTGGTGGGCAGCCGCGCAAAAGATAGCACATCTGGGCTTTACCCCGTATGTCACCAACAGCAAGCTGACCGCGGTCGGTGCCGGGTTACGCGAGCCCATGCCGCGCCATGTCCTGATGTTTTACAGCAGCAACCAAAAAGTAGAGGACAGTTCCGCTTTTAGCTCCGGTGTCATGCCCCTGGAGTATTTGGGTTATATACCCGACCTGCGGTCATTAGGTGATCCGCTGCCCCCCGCGCCACATGCCGGTGAGTTTGCGGGCGTGATCGTCTGGAGTGACGGCGATCCCGTCAAAAATGTCAGCGCTTATCGCCAATGGCTGGAAAAGTGCCGTGCCGCAGGGATTCCCGTGCTTTTCGTCGGGGACTTCGCAGCCAGTGGTGATGATGCTCTGTACAGAAGCTTTGATATGGCAGCACCCAGCGGCACGCCGCCTGTTAATTTACAGGTCCAACACCAATCTCCGCATTTTGGCTATGAAATGCCCATCCGGGCGCGCATCCGTGGCTTTGTAAGTTTGCAGGCGCCCGCAGACAGCCGAGTATGGCTGTCACTCACCGGCGATGGTACCACCGAGGATGCCGCCGCCATTACGCCTTGGGGTGGTTACATTCTGGCGCCTTACGTTTTGGAAACCCTGCCTAATCACGACACCCGCTGGCTGGTGGACCCCTTCGCGCTCTACCGCAAAGCTTTGCGGCTTCCGCAAATGCCGGTCCCGGACACGACTACCGAAAGTGGCCGGCGCTTATTCATGGCCCATACTGACGGCGACGGTTTTGTGAGTCGTGCTGACTTTCCCCCTTATCATATTGCGGGGGAAGTCTATATGCACAGGATCCTGGAGCGCTATAGGCTGCCTTTCACCGGATCCGTCATTGTTGGCGATCTCCTACCCGGTGACCGGGGGCTTTACCCGGCGATGGCACCGCTCGGGGTTAAAGTCGCTCGAGCGATATTCAAGTTACCCTATGTCGAAATCGGCTCACACATGTGGTCCCATCCCTTCGACTGGCCAGCTATGGAGGCCGGTAAAGACTATCCGGGCATCAATCTGCCCGTACCCGGCTATCATTTTAGTCCCTATATGGAAGCGGTAGGTGCCGCAAAATGGATGGACAAACATCTGGCGCCCGCAGATAAAACAGTAGTAATTGATCAATGGTCGGGAGACTGTGAGCCCGATGCCCAGGTGGTAGGCTTGGCCTATGGGGCCGGACTAATGAACATCAATGGCGGGACAAGCCACATCAGCAAAAAAAATCCCAGCATTACCGCAGTACCCCCTATTGGCATTCACCGAGGGCCGTACCTGCAGGTATTCGCGCCAGACGCGAACGAGGACTATTTTACAAATCAGTGGTTTGGCCCATTCTGGGGCTATGAGAACGTCATCCAGACCTTCGAGATGACCAATACGCCCCATCGGCTGAAACCCATCGATATTTACACCCACTGGTACACCGCGACCAAACTGGCTTCCCTCGCAGCACTCAATAAGGTGTACGCCTGGGTATTACAGCAACCCATTACACCGATTTATGTCGACAACTATGCGCACATCGCACTCAATTTCTTCACCATCCATGTGGCGCGCCAAGCAGATGGCTTCTGGATCAGCGGTGCCGATGCCCTGCGCGAGATGCGTATGCCCCCAGCGCTGGGCACACCCAATATCGCCGCCAGTTCTGGCGTGGCAGGTTACAACAAGAGCCCTAATGGTAATTGGTACGTACATTTGGATGGCCAGGGATCGGCATATATATCGCTGGCCCCAGGAACGGACGATCAGGCTTATATACAGAGTGCCAACGCGTCCATCGCTGTGTTTAATCCGCTGGGTCGCGGTTTCACGGCGCAATTGAAAGGATATGTCCCCATCCAGATGCAACTTAAAAACGTCCAGGGCTGCACCACCACCGTCAATGGCAAGGCCACCGTACCGAGTGCCAGAGAGGACATCAGCGTGGCTGATCAAGATGCGAACCTGCGTGTCCACTGTGGCAAACCATAACCGTACCCAACCGTCACGGCTGACTGGACCGCTACCATTGCTGCTGCTCTTCGTAGTGGTCTGCGCCGTTGCTTTGGCGGTTGCCATCCATTATGGCTGGCGACCGGAAGAAAGCAGAGACGCAAATATTGCCGTGGCCCTGTCGTCGCGACTGCAGACGGCAAAGATGCTCGCTGACAGCGGCCAGTTTGCCGCCGCTCAAGAACAGTTGGCACCACTGCTGAAAGATTCTCATAGCATCGCCTTCCGGGAGGTGCGCTGGCTGTCCTGGCAACTACATTGGGAACAGACCATGGGCCTGCCCACAGGGAGTGCGGCGCGGACCGCGGCATGGAAAGCCCTTCAACAACATACTCAGGGCATGGTCTCTCTGGGTGGCTGGACGGCGCAGGAATGGCAGACTATTGCAACCCGTGCTGCCGCGCTGGGCAATCTCCGCTTATCGGCAAGTGCCTGGGAAGAGGCGGCGCGATCATACCCTAAGAATGCCCTCTATTTTCGCCAAAAGGCCGCCAGCGCTCTGGCGACCGCTGGGGAGGGAGTGAAGGCCGGGATGATTTATCTCACACTGGCGCCCGCTGAGAAAGATCCCGCATTGCAAAGCAAATTTTTTCTAAACGGACTGAGGCTCATTGAAGGCGCAGTTGGAGCCAAAGTAGCGTTAGAACAGGGTCAAAATACATTACGCCAATTACCGCAACTGGCCAAAGAACAAAACATCGTTCTGCATATGGCCTCGCTGGCCATGGCGGCAGATGAACCAAAGATCGCGGCGGATATCTTATTCTCCGCGTTGTCTGGCGGAATGGCATCCCCATGAAGCTGCTGAATATATATTGCGTGGCTACACTCTTACTCGGAGGTCTTATGCCCCTCTTCGGCTTTGCCACCGATTGGTGGGATGCACCGGGCAGCTTATCGAAAGATGCCGCAGGATGGTTGCAGGCGCGCAAAGCGCGCAATGAGAATACCGACGCGTTTGCTGCGGGTCTGCAGCAAGGCCTCAAAACCGGAAAGGGTTTTTCTTATCTGGCTCCAGGAGGAAGCTCGCCGACCTGGTATCATCCCCCTCTTGTCGTGGAGCCCTTTCCCGGCGCCTATCATGCAAAACTCTATAATCTCGCTTATCAGGCTTTCTTACAAAGCCACCAGCTTAGGAATGCCTATCGCGTGGCATGGACAGCGGTGCATAAGAATCCCGACAGTCGCCACTGGCGGGAACGGCTCATTCAAGTGGCGGCCGAGCTCGGCCAGCGCGAGGAGGAGCTTCGTCAGTGGCGCTGGCTGGCGGCACATGGGGATACAGCTGCACAAGCCACTACCGTTACCATGGCTGCCTCCCTCGCGCGCCCGGACGTCATCGTCGAGATGCTGTCCCCGGCCGCGCGCAACGGAACCCTGAACAATGCAAACTGGAAATCACTGATCATTGCCTACGGCGAACTGGGACAGCCGGATAAAGCGGTCGCCGATATCAACGCCGCTTTGCGCTTCCGTCAGAGCCACTTTCTGCTTGAGCAAAAAGCCTACCTGACCTATCAAATGGGTCATATTGAACAAAGCCTTGCAGCACTGCAAAAGTCCACCAGAATATATGGATCCATGCCGGGCACCGCGCTGAAAGAAGCCCAACTGCTCGCCATGAAAGGGCAATTTCCAGAAGCGGTGGCGGCCATGCGGGCCGCCGAGCCAAAGGCGACCCTGAGTGATGTGGACTTCTGGCACCTTTACGCGGTGCTTGCGTGGGAGATCAATGATCACAAAGCCGCTCTGTCTGCAGAAAAACGGCTGTATCTATTGGGCGCGGCGGACCAATATGATTTACAGCGTCTGATCATGCTCACCCAGAACAGCAAGCCGCAAGCGGCCCTTGCCATAGCCCGGCAGGGCTGGCACCAGTTCCAGTTGCCCATCTTCTTTTTTGAAAGTATTTCTCTAGCGGCCAACCAGGCGCATTGGGGTGTGCTCGCAAAACTGCTGAAAGCGATTCCCCGTGATGATCCTTTAGGGCTAAGACGCTATCCGGCCTACTGGATCGCCGAAGCCCGACTGGCCACGGGGCAAAAAGACCCGCCCAGAGCATTAACCTGCTATACCCAAGCCCTGGACATAAGCCCGGGAGATACGGCCATTCAGGCCGATTTGATCTGGCTGCTGATCGACCAAAAGGATGAAACGCGCCTGCGGGCGTTACTGATCGGTGACCTCAACCATCCGGGCAATCTCCGCAATGCACTCATCAGTGCTGCCCAGGTTATGCACCGTCCGCAACTCGCGCTTTATCTTCAGAACGGGAAGGTCGATAGCCCCGATGCCATATTGAACCAGGCTGACATTCTGAGTGACAACGATTTGCACGGAGGTGCGTGGAGCCTGCGACGTCAGGTCGCCGTTGGCATGGCGCAACGCATCAAGCAAGCACATAAGGACGGGGGAGCGCGTCCATGAATTGCCTCCCGGCACGCCATAAACTCGGGGTGTTAGCCACCGTGTTGCTATTGCCCGCTGCGGCGTCCGCCGCCAAGCCGTCCTCAACGGGTGCTCCGGTGAAGCCGCCGGTGCTGGTGACGTCGCTGGAACCTGCAACAGCGGCTCCCCGTGATCCACTTTTTCTGCTCGCTCGCGCCCTCTCGGCCGCACCAACGGGCGGGAACAGCACGTTGCGCATTATGCTGGCCGCCGCCCGGAAGGGCTACTATCTCCCCGCCATTTCCTGGAGCATGGCCCAGGAGCACTGGGACCTCGCCCGGGCGCTCATTCGGACAGATCCGCAACCCGTGCCCGACTGGGTCCGTCTCAGTCTCGCCCTGCAGGATCATGATCTCAGTGCTCTGGCTGCACTGGTGGCACACCCTCACAGATTACCATCGCATAACCTGGTCAGTGCCTATGTCATGCTTGGGGACTATGACCGGGCACAATACTGGGCTTTTCAGCGCTTGCAGGACCATCCGCGGGATCACCACCTGCGCCAGCAATATCTGGAAGTGGTGTCCTACAATGCCAGTGCCATTACCTTGGGAACCAATTGGCTCTCTTTCAGCGGGTTACAACGTTATGCCACCATCCTCAACGGGAAGATATTTATTGGACCAAATTGGGGGCTTCTCTTGCGGAGCGACTATAATTGGCAGACCGCTGACGCCGCATCGTTCCTGACAGGCATTCCGGCCGGTGAGCAATCGGCCGAAGCGGGTTTTTTTCTGAAAAGTCCTTTATGGCAGATTCGGGCATTCATGGGCCAGCGTGATGCAATGCGCCATTTCCTTACTGGAGATTTCTCGGGGGAATATTCTCTAGGCGACAGATTCAGCATCCGCAGCAGATTAGGGCTCCATCAGCGCGCCACCCAAAGTCCTGCTCTGACCGTTGCGGGTATGAAAGATGATGTGCAAATACAGTTCGATCACAGTAATACGGACTGGTCCGAAAGCCTTTATGCGGGTTGGACACAATATGAAGGGCAGGACGGTATACCCGTGGGCACCAGCCGTTTCGGCGGAGTTTCGGTAAACTGGCACCATCACTGGGGGTCTTGGGGCTATACTATTGGGCCATTTGCCGACGTGTACAATGTACATCGCGCCGTGAATGTGACCGGTCTGCTTGCTCAGATTCTACTGTCACCCGG
>JAKAFG010000083.1 GCA_021818125.1 Pseudomonadota bacterium
ATCTAGTAAATTGATAATTTGTTGCCCGTTTTTCGGCTGGAAGGTACCGAAGTAATGATCAAAACTGCGGTTCTCCTGAAAGATCACCACCACATGCTCAATCTTCTGACGCAGGAGACTTTCCTCGCTGGCTCCCGCAGCACGTGCCACACCCAGCAGATGCGGAGCGGCAATAACTGTACTGCTCCCCAGTCCCAACTGCTTCAAAAACTGCCGACGATTCTGTTGTCCCATAGAAAACACCCTCGTTTGTCGCTGGCACCATTGCTCTAAAATTCACTTTCAGGTCGCTGGCTTATGGAAGAGAAGAGACATCCGTGAGTCCCCCGCATACCCCCTTGCCGGGCCTCCTTCGTCTCAGTCCACCTCACCGGCCTGGTAAGCAGCCACGGGCGCATGATGTTTTCTTGCGTAAATATCAAGATACTGCATTTCCCGATGCCAGGACTTCATTCCCTTGGCAGCAATCCATTCCTGCTTCATCTGCTCTGGACCAGGCACCTTCAGCAGCGTTGTCGGTGTATACGCCTCGGACTTGGCGGGCGGAGGTAATCCGGCACCATTCTTGGTCTGATGCTGCATAAACCAGGTTTCATTGAGATAATGCCCCGCAGCACCGGCCTCTCTGCGCAGCAGGGTATAGTCGGCGCATTGTCCCGCGTTAAAGGCCAGCGGTACCTGCATCGGCAGCACTTTCGTCTCTGCATCGTCCAGATGCGATGTCCACATGCCCGAAAAGACGCTGGCATTCTCATCCCACTGCGACATGGGGGGCAGACCAAAAATCGCCTCTGTGGTTTTGAGAATATTCACCTGGGAGTACTGATGGGTTTCCAGATGGCCCTTTTTGATCCAGGGTCCGATGGCCAGGGCAAAAGTCCGATGGGCATCAATATGATCTGCCCCCGACTGTGCGTCATCTTCTGTCAGAAAAACCACCATGTGCCTCCATTGCGGTGTCGTCGACAGATAATGAATGAACTTTGCCGTGGCATAATCGTTATCGGCCACATAATAATTCGGTGTGTAATAACAGGGTGAGCGTCCTGCCGTATGATCATCGGGCAGCCAGATATAAATGAAGTGAGGAAACTGCGTACCCGGATGGGCTTTCAACCACTGCTCTGCCACCTTTTCACGATAGCTATCGAGAATCATCCGGTCCCAGCCCGGGAAACCTGTGGCCAGATGTTTTTTCATCGCCGTGGAAATATTCCCTGCCTGAGAACGGGAGACGAACTCCCCAAAGTCTTCAAAAGAGACTTTATGATCCAGCAAATCATTGAACAGAAAAAGGCGCCCAGGATAACTAATCCAGGGATTCGACCATTTACCTAATGCCGAGAGGTTTTCATAAATCGCATAGGGATTATCGACGCCCAGCGGCATGCCGCCGGTACCCGTAGCTTTTCCGGGAATGAGAGACTGTGTCCAACCCGGATTGGGAACAATACCACGTCTTGAATAGTATTCCGGCCAGGTCCGCTGCACAAAGTCCGAGTCTGAGGCAGAGGTCGTCCATTGGTGCCCTTGCGCGGTCACCTCGCCATCCGCCATAAAATTCACAAAAAGCGTGGAGTGACGCGCCAAGCTGTACAGATTGGGCAACTCTTTCGGGCCATAGAGATCCAATTGCGGGTCCGCCCAGACTCCCGCCGGTTTATAATCACCGAGATTCTCATCAAACGTTTTGTTCTCACGCAGAATAAAAACCACATAATGGATATGGTTACGCAGGAATTGCGTCGCTTTCACATCTTCCGCATGTCGTGCCGCGCGCTGGGCGCTGGTAAAGCCATTATTTTCCAGGCTCTGCTGCGTCCATAGCGACAGATACTGCGACAAATCACTCAGATCAATTTTTTGCACCAAGCCGTCCATCATATCGCCAACCCACTGATGCTGTGCGTTCGGACCCGAACCCAAACCCTTTGCCGCAACCACATAGAGGGCTTTGTCGGTGTGGGTGATAGCGGTCGGATACCAGCCCGTCGGAATCAGACCCAGTCCTTTTCCAGTCTGTACGTCATAAACCGCTACATCATTATTGCCGGCATTAGCCACGAACAACTTGCCGTCAACCACGGCCAGTCCGTCCGGGTAACTTCCCGGAGGGGCACCAGGATAAGGACTATCGTTGATGAATCCCTTCACGGCCAGTTTTGCCGTATCCACTTCAGCCACACGATCGACATTGGCCAGCGCGACAAAAACATCGGGGGAATGGGGTACAGCGGCCAGGGCGGTAGGATGTACACCCGCCTGTGTGTTGTCGGGACCTGTGGGCGGACCGACGCGCACTGTGCCCAGCATGTGCATCGTATTGGGATCGACCACCGCGACGGCATTGCCACCCCATAAACTCACCACAAGGCGTTGGTCCTCGCCCGCGAAGGTCAGGGCATAAGGATAAGATCCAACATTCAGATAGCGCGTTTCACCCGTCTGAATATCTACTTGCGCCAGACTGTTGGAAAGTATTCCCGCAACGTAAAGGTGTTTCCCGTGCGGCCCGACAACAACCGCGTCAGGATAAAAGTGACGTGTTTGCCCATCATGCTCGCCTTGATACTGATAGGGATATTGATCTTTAGGAAACGCTTGCCATGCCAGGGGATAACGGTGCAACAGGCTCAGCTTGCCGTCCTTGAACACGAAAGCAGCAACATCATCCGTTTGCCCTCCCGCGGCGTAAAGCGTTTGATCAGGCCCTACCGCCATCCCCTGAAAAAAATCCTGGTGTGCAATGACATCACCTTGTTGATCACTGACGTCATTCTCGGCATTCTGCCTGGGGTCCACCTCTTTTTTATAGGCCGCGACTCGTGAAATCTTGCGCAAATCACGCTGTGCATACACGGTGATGGTCTGGGCATGGGTGGCACCATTCGCCATGGCGGCGATATGACCCGCCATGGGCACCACCTGGGTCACAAAATTCGCTGCGCCATTTACCAGCCCCACCGGACTGACGATGCGCCCTGTCGGCAGGACATGGGTGACCAGATTCCTGTTATCTGCACTGACCTGAATGGGTCCGGTGAGATCACGGGTATTAGACGGAGCCTGGGTGTAGGCCAGAGAAACTGCCGGCATTGCCATAAAAACCAGCCCCAGCACCGGCAAGGACCATTTCGTCCAACAACTATGATCGGTCACCCCAGACTCCTTCATCTCAATCACCCAGAAACTACCACGCCAGCACTACGAGGAGTGGCTTGATAAATGCACTTCCACATTAAAATTGGTGGCATGTTTCGGCATATTCTTGGTAAAAGGCGGATAAGCACCCTCTTCTACCGATTTCAACGCCGCCTTATCAATTGCTCCCACACCACTGGATTGGGCAATTTTCGCCCACAGCAGTTGACCCGACGGCGCCAGCCGGAAGGTAATCACGGCTGTGCCACCCAAATGCATCAGCCGGACGGCCTCCGGTACATGGGCATCAGCCTGAACCCGGGCGCGCACCATGCCAGCGTACTGATCTATGGCCGCCTCACGTGCAGCCATGCTCGGCGCCGGAGGGGGCGGTGGTGGAGGCGGCGTGGTTACCGGCAGACTAGGCGGTACCACCGGTGCCGTAGGCAGCGGTGTTTTGGCCATCAACGGCTTGGGCGCAGGCGCGTGATGCACTACCGGTCTCGGCTGCGGAATGGGATGAGGTATCGGCTTAGGCACGGGCTTCGGATGCACTACCGGCTTCGGTGGCACCGGCTTGGGTTTAGGAGGTGCTGGTTGCACCATGTGAATGGCGATGATCTTCTTTACCATCGGCTTAGGTGGTGGCGTATTACCACTTACCCAGATCAATCCACCCACTAACAACACCTCCAGCACAGCGCCGACCAGCAACGCGCGCCCGAAGTACCCCTCCGGCTTTTTCGGACGTTGCGGCGCCCAGGACGGATCACTGACGATTGTATTCAACGATTATCTTCCTCATCAAATTACGTTTTCGACGCTCAACCCTGACAAAAAATTCAGCCAGTGCGAAAGGGTGGTCTTTTGAGAAGATCCCCTAATAATCAGATTTTTTTGCGCCGATCAGTCTAGTTGCTCATACGATATAATAGGTATTTTTCCTAACTACTCGCCTTCGCGGCAATCCCGATATCACTCACCCCAGCCTTCTGACAGCGATCCATCACATGGACGAAGTCTTGAAAGGGCACCCCCTTGTCGGCAGCGATGGTGATCTGGGTCTTACTGGGATCACCATCAGCGGCGAGCATTTTCTGCAGGCCATCGAGATCATAGTGATGCCCCTTCACATTCACCGATCCATCCTTATCGATATTGATGGTGTAGTGCGGACGCGGAAGCTGCTGCGCCTGACTGGAGGCAGGAAGCTGCAAATTCAGCCCCTTATCGGGGATCATTTGCAGCGTGATCATGATAAAAAACACCAGCAGGAAGAGCATGATGTCGATCATGGGGATGATCTCCACCCGGCCCTTCTTCTGCTCGAAGTAACGGCGCTCCATCAACTGGCCCTCGCCACGGACAACACTTCACTGCGCTGCTTATCACTGTTGTCCGGCGTCATCATGGGTTGACCGTCCATCCGATTGAGCAGCATGGTTTTTACGGAATCCAGTTGCAGGAGAATCTGCCGCACTTGATTGTTGAAGGCATTGAAGGCCACCAGACCGAGCATGGCGATAAACAGACCCGTTGCCGTGGCGACCAGCGCGTCAGCCACGCCACCAGTGACCGCCGTAGGCGCGTGTCCCGGAGCGGCCAGCACCGAAAAGGCGTGGAACATACCGACGATCGTGCCGAACAAACCCAGCAGCGGCGCTAAGGTGATGATAGTGTCCAGCAACCACAGGCGGCGATCCAGTTGCGGCGCCAACACCAGCACGCTTTCTTCGAGACGGCTGGCGAGGGCTTCGCCCTTGACCTGTCCGTGATGGGAAGCGGCCATTCGCAGCAAAGTAGCTTCTGGCAGGTCTCCGGCGCTTTCAGTCATTTTATTAAGCGTTTCACGATCCAGTCGACCGTGGCTGCCCAGCTCCTGTACGAACACCAATCCGCGCAGAATGGTGCGCCGCAGGTACCAAAAGCGGTCTACCATCACCGCCAGCTCAACCAGCAGCAGAATACCGAGTACGTAAAGAACGCCATCTGAATAGTTGGCGAGATGAATGAGATATTGCAGGTTCATGGGAGTGTCCCTCTTCAAACGAAGAAGCTACCATAACAAATCAATGTGACAGTTTTATGAACCTTTTATGACAATTTTACATCAATGACATTTTTCTAAGACAGGCTCAGGCGATAACCAAACCCATGCGCCGTTTCCAGACACTCCGCAGCTCCCGCCTTTCCGACGAAAAAGTCCGATCTGGATACACGGCGCCGAGTAAGCCCATTCGACGCTTCCGCTAAAATCAGAATAAGTGCCAGATAAAGCGGGTCCACCCCCAAGGAAGGAGGGTCACTGTAGTGGAATGGTTTGTTGTTGAGGCGGCTGCGGTGCCGTCGACTGGCTGCCGGCTGGGGGCAACACCGCTCCCGCCGGGGCTTCAGCACTGGCAGTCATCCCCAACCGCTGCGAAAGAAGTTTTTGGAACTGCAAAGACATCGGCTTGTCGCCAAAAGTCCCAATGCGGATATTGGCCTTGGTAACATCCGTCGCCATGGACGTCAGCATCACCTTGACCGTCTGTCCCTCTTGGGTAGTACCTTCTATCAAATACTCAGAAGGACGCTTGCGGATTTCACCGTTATAGCGAATGCCCATTTCCCCGAATGCCGCCCGTGATGCCGCACTGACCTGATTCACCGAGGTCGGGTAAAACGCGTAGAAATTGGCAACCCCGCCGTTCTCCACATAAGCTACCGCCCCGCCGCCAGCTCCAGCTGCAACGAGCGCCACACATCCGCCAAGCGGCAGCGTCGCCACCGCACCTGCTGCCACCGCCAACCACGTCAACCGCCGCCGCATCGCCATGCCAACCCCCTAGCTCCGTGAAAGAAAACGGAAAAAAATGGCTACAAAAAAACCCGGCAGAACCGGGCTTCTTCAGTTTTTGGTACCGAGAGTCGGACTCGAACCGACACGATGTCACCACCACCGGATTTTGAGTCCGGCGCGTCTACCAGTTCCGCCATCCCGGCAAAATACCAGCGAACATAATAAGGAATCTGCCCGCCCTAAGCAAGACCGGGCAGACCATCAGGGATTAACGCCATCTCCAGCCTGGGCCTCCCCACCAACCCCAAGGTCCCCAAGGACCGCCATACCAGCCCCCGTTGATAAAGACCGTACTCGTGGTCGGTTCAGGTTCTTCCACCGGCCACAAATACACGGTACTGGCTTGCAGATTTGGGTAGGGATACTCGTATCCTCCAATCTTTTCCACCTGCACCCCGGTCACTGTACCCACAAAGGTAAGCTCCCGCCCCGCCGCGTAGAGCACCGGGTCATAGAACCCTGGAGCACAGGCGATAAATCGCCCTTCATCGAACTTTTTCTGACCCAGATAAGGCCGCCCATCCTGACGCAGTGGCAGCGCCATTACCGTAAAACACGTCTCCTGAGCCTTCGGCTGCGCCTGAATCAGCGTGCCCCCCCAGCGCACCAGCTTTCCGTTTTCGGCACCCGTCTGCGCCTGATGCGGTGTAATGGGCGGGAACTGTCCACTCACCGGCGTAACCGTTGCGCACCCCCCCAAAGCTATCGCCGCGATCACCCCCGTCAATGCCTTCAATATGTTCATAGCCCCCTCCTGCAGCATCGCCATCGTTCACAGTATAGACCATCTTCACGAGCACATTACCGCGCCGACCCAGGTGCTTGCGGGCGCTACACGGCCCAGGACAACTCCGCACAGAGCCCGCCACCGGCGGAATTGAATAAGCGCAGGCGCATCCCCTGTGCCTCCGCCAACTGACGGGCAATCGCCAGACCAAGGCCACTGCCCTCACTATGCCCTCGCGCGTCATCCAGACGAATGAACGGCTCAAAAACTTTCTCCAGATCCGCCTCCGGAATCCCCGAGCCAGCATCGCACAGACGTAACAGGAGATACCCCGGCGTTTTCTGAAACTCTGCCGTCACCCTCCCGCCACCATAGCGCAAAGCATTATCCAACAGATTGGACAACAGACGGCGCAAAGCCTCCCGGTCTCCCCGGAAGGGATAACGACGCGGTAATGTTGCCTCCCAGTGGCCGCCCTCCCGCTCGAAATCCGCGCCCACTTCGGCCAGCAATACCATCAGATCAAAATCCGCCACTTTCGCCGCCATACCGCGACCCAGCGCAAGAGATTGGGCCAGCAACTCATCCATCCGCTCCATATCCTGCAGCATGCCGTCCCGAAGACGCTGCGGCGTAGTCTCCGGCAACAGCTCCCAGGCCATACGCAGGCGCGCCAGCGGTGAACGCAGATCATGGGAAATCCCGGTCAGCAACAACGACTGATGATTAATCATCGCCTGCAAACGGGTCCGCAGATTAGCGAAAATATTGAGGATATTCTGGAACTCATAAGCACCGCCACGCGGCAAACTCGGCAGCGGTGCCTTTAACGATCCACGCAATGCCTCTGAAATCACCCCGAGAGGCCGTAATACCCGGCGTACCAGAATCATCGTCAGCACCAACAGTGCGAGTGTTGAAAAAGCCAGCACAAAAATCATGGCGATGGGCAGAGACGAGGCCAACCGCCCTCGGTCAAAATGTACCCAAACCGTTTGTCCGGAAACAGTAACCGGCACCCAAAACGTACGCACGCTCCCGCCCAAAACATCCACACGCACGGGTTCTCCTAAGCGTCTGGCCAGGGCACGACTGAGCAACCAGCCGTATATATGCCCATGGGTATGCTTTATAGAACGATCCAGATGCGCGGCAATTTCTACCCCATTGTCGGCCCGCAGGCTGGCTAAAAAAGCGGGGCGCTCTTGCGGAGACAGTTCGGCATAGGTTTTCGCACTGATCACAATCAAACCTGCCAGGTCCTCCGCCGAGCGCTCGGCCAGCGGATATAGCACCGTAGCTACAATGATCACCAAGGTCAGAATCTGCAGAACAACAATGCCCATCCCTAAGGTCCAAGCCGTTTGCGAAAACAGGCTGCGTCCGCGCCACAGACTCATGGGACAGGCATGAACCGATACCCGGCGCCACGCTCTGTCTGCAAAAAGCGCGGTTGCCGGGGATTCTCTTCAATGATTTTGCGCAGACGGGTCACCCGCACATCTATGCTCCGATCGAAGCGCCCGTCCCCTTCACCACCCAATAATTGCAGCAAAAGATCGCGACTCAGGATGCGCCGTGGACGCTGCGCGAAGACCAGCAGCAGGTCCATTTCCGCCGGATTCACGTCAACCTCCGCATCACCGCGATAGAGCCGTCGCTCGGCCATATGCAAATGGA
>JAKAFG010000084.1 GCA_021818125.1 Pseudomonadota bacterium
ACATATCGCAGTATCGGAGCCATCCCATTGACGCCTGCCCACCCGCCGCTGATTTGTGCGTAAGCGAGCCTACGGCGCCGAACATTGAATAGCGCGGAGACCGACCATGTACTGCCCTCATTCGGGCCGCGTGCCTTATACCCCAACGCTTGCAAACGCAGTTCATACCGACTAGTCTGTATGCGCAATCACGCACAATTTGGAGACATTTATGACCATCCTGCAAATCATCACGCCGGAGAAAGCATCCGGCAGGACCGCCGATCTGTACCAGGAAATCGAAGGTGCTTTCGGACGGGTTCCCGCCGTCGTGCAAGTTTACGGATCGAGCCCGGCGCTTCTCGCCCAACAGTGGGAGGGCATCCAATACTACCGCCACCATCCCCGCCTCGGAGCGGCGTTGTTGGCCACTATCCGTATGTTGATTTCCCAGGCCAACCACTGCGATTACTGTGTAGGCTTCAATGAGGCCATGCTGATCAACCATCTGGGCCAAAGCCCTGAAGCGGTGGTAGCCACCAAGCGAGATCCAGGTTCGGCACCCTTGAGCGACCGGGATAAGGCCATGCTCCTGCTGGTGCTCAAAGCCGTGCAGACACCGGCATTGTTGACACGGGAAGATGTGGAAACGGTGCTTACCCACGGCTGGACGGAGAGTGATGTCCTGGACGCGGTGGTGCATGGCGCCCGCAATCAGACGGCAGATGTCATCATCAATGCCTTCAAGGTAGAGCGAGATTTTTGAGCATCCGGATCTGGTGCGCCCTTCGAGGGGCATGCCCCTGTGCCTCACGCCAAAAACCTAGCGCCTCTTGCGCCTGGGGTAGGACGGTTTGCAGGAACTGCCGGTCAATGGCCTGACTTGCCCGACCGCTGGCCTGAGGATGCTGATCAAGCAGAAGGCGGCGACCAGCGATTCCCGCGCTACCAGGAATCCAGCGCGGGAATGACCAATGACGGCCTTGTTCAGTGTTCCGTCATTTACGGCTTTAGATAGTCAAAGCCGTGCTGTTCCAGTTGCATGATGCGGCCAATGCCGGCGGGAACTATCACCGCTTGGGGTACCAGTTCGGGCAAATGCCCGTCTTTGGCCATCGCCTTCATGGTATTATGGCATGCATCGAACTCAACCCCTTCCGCGTTGAGCGACTGAATGAATGCCGCGACGGGGCTGCCTTTCAGCAGCATTTTCAACCCCGGCCCAAATGCCACGACCACGATCTGAAGATTGTCCTGGCCAAAGTAATTCAAGACCTGTTGGGCGGAATTCAGGGCCTCCTTCCATCTCGCTGGATCACCTTCGCTGACTTGCACGAGCAGGTGCTTGGTCGCGAAGGGGTGGTCATGCAGATATGTGGGGTGGTCGAAAGACCAGGTCTTGAGCATGGACACGTTGGCCATTGCCGCGCCGGTATGGCCCAACATGACGACCAGCATAAGTCCGAGCATGCAGTTCAGGAACGTTTTTTTCATGCGATTCTCTCCTTGATGTGAGCGCACTAAATTCAGACGGTCTGCAAATTCATAACCCGTCGTGTTTTCTGGTTCTGATTAGAATTAAATTGCCAACCGGCAAACATCACGTTTTCACACGCAAAGACTCGCAAGCAACGTTTATGCCAAATCGGGTTGCTGTCACAACCCGTTACAACGGGGTAACCATGGGTCGCCGATTTACGGTTTGATGGCCCAAACGGGTACCAGTTGGCCCTTTTTGGCCATCTGGGCCATTTTCTGCGCCGGGTCTGCGCAGCCGTCGGAAGGCCTGAAATGGATATCGAGGCCCCGGCGCTGGCCACCATCAGGGCGTATTCATGGCCCGGCAACATCCGCCAGCTCAAGAATATCGTCGAACGGCTGGTAGTGCTCAATCGGAGCGGCACCATACTTGCGACCGAGAACAAAACCCACTTCAACCAGAGCCAGGCCGCCATTCTGCTCGGCATCAGCCGCAAGCAACTGCGCACCCGCATGAAAAACCTCGGGCTCATCGGCGACCACGAGGATTTGCTGGGCAGCGAGAAGGAATAAACCCGGCAGTTATCCGCGCGGGCTGCGGGGCCGTCCGCATTGGCTCGTTTGGCACAACTTGGCCCGTCCGTTGGACCTCTTGGTTCTTCCAAGCACCGCCATGATGATGTCCTTGGCGAAAACTATAAACAAAACGGCGGTCTACCTTCTCGCCAATGTTGGCACGAAACATGCCTTTGGTATGGCCGTGAGGCGTTGCATGCGCCGAAAAGGGACGACTTGATCAAGGCACCTACGGTTCCCCAAGCCGACATGTCGCCTTATCGTGATACCCGGATCCCCGACCATCTTTGGTCTTTATGAAGTCATACAAAAAGGAGTCGATTGTGAGCGAGAAGATAAAACGCCGCGATTTTCTGCACGGCGCTGTAACGACGGCAGCGATCATGGCAACTGTCGGTACGGGTCTGGTGCGCCCTCGTCTGGCACTGGCGGACGATGTCCAAGGCTGGCCGGCCAAGGCCTTCGACGCCAAGACCCTGTCCGAAGCCCTGAAAGGTGCCGGGGTACCCGTCACCGTCCCGGCTTCCAGCAAGGTGCACCTATCGGTGCCCACCATTGCCGAAAACGGGGGGGCGGTGCCGCTGAGTGTCGATGTGGACTCGCCGATGACGGCCGATGATTACATCGAGACCATCTATCTATTCGTAGATAAAAACCCTTTGCCACTCGCCTCCCAGTTCAACTTCACGCCTGCCAACGGTAAAGCCAGCATGCAGGAGCGTATCAAGATGGCCAAGACCTCCAGCGTGCGCGTGGTCGCTAAGACCAACAAGGGCGAACTGCTGGGCGCGGTCAAGCTTGTCAAGGTCACCGTCGGCGGCTGCGGCTAACGAATTTCACAGACACAATCATCGAGGACTCATCCATGGCAGAGAATATTGGTCATCCCATGACCCGCATGCCCTCTTCGGCAAAGAAGGGGGAGATCATCGAGGTACGTTCCCTCATTTTGCATCCCATGACTACGGGGCTTAGCAAAGATAAAGCGGGCAAGATCATTCCCGCCCACTTCATCCAGACCGTAGATGTGACTTTCAACGATAAGCCACTGATGAATGTGGACTGGAGCACGGCGATCAGCGCCAACCCGTTTTTGGCTTTCAAGATGCGGGCAGAGGAAACGGGCACCTTGAGCATAAGATGGAAGGATAACAAGGGCGGCGATTGGAGCGCCCAGGCCAAGATTACCGTGAGCTAGCAGTTTGCGGACACGGCGGATCACTCCGATTCGCCTTTTCTACCCATCAAGATGCACGCCATTTCCGCAATCTGGAGGCAAACATGTCTCAAACGTACCGCAGAGCCCTTGTGGGCATGATGCTGGGGATCCTTTTAGTGAGTGGCCAGGCCATCGGTGCCGAGGGTCGCGCGGGGCCGACCGTTTCCGCTCCAGTGTTGGGCATGCCACCCATCTCCCTCAACTCCCCCCTCTATGTGGTGGATGTGCAGCCGGGCGTTACTCCGGAACAGATAAAAATCGCCATACAGACCGCTGCCGAGGGGGAAAACATGAACCTCGTCGGCACGCTGAATATACAGCGCGGATTGCAACAACGGGGCATAAAAAGCAAAGACACTTATGTCATTTACGAAGTATGCAATCTTGTGTTGGGGGCCAAGATCCTGGCTGGCACGCCGGAATTCGGCGCTTTCGCGCCCTGCAAGATCGTGCTTTTTGAGACCAAGGGCAAGCTGAAGCTGATGACCTACCTACCCACCTACGCGCTCAAGTATTTCCCCAAAAACGCCGAGGCGCAGAAGGTCGCGCAGGAACTGGATAACCAGATCATCCACATCATGAAACAAGCGGCCACAGGCGGCTTTTAAACAATATATACGAGGAGGGTTTGTACATGAAATTGACGCGTCGTGATTTTATGCAGATGCTGGGATTGGCCGGTGCGGCGGGCTTTTTGGCCCCCGGCGCCATCCAGGCGGCCTGGGGCGGGGAGGGGGACCCTTACGAGATTCCCGACTACGGCAACGTGACGCTTCTGCACATGACGGACTCCCATGCCCAACTCCTGCCGGTGTGGTGGCGCGAGCCCGACACCAACATCGGGGTGGGACCGGTCCTCAACCAGCCGCCCCACCTCTGCGGCCAATGGATGCTGGATGGCTATGACATCAAGGGCGGGACACGGAACGGTTATGCCTATACCTGCCTGGACTACGACACCCTCGCCCACCGCTTCGGCAAGACCGGCGGCTACGCCTACATCGCAAGCCTGGTGAAGCGCTATCGGGAGGCACGCGGCGACAAGGTGATCATGCTTGACGGCGGCGACTCCTGGCAAGGGTCGGCCACCTCCCTGTGGACCAAGGCCGCCGACATGGTGGGGGCCCAAAACCTGCTGGGGGTGGACTATTTCGTCGGCCATTGGGAGTTCACGTACGGACAGAAGCGGGTCGATGAGCTGGTCAAGAAGAGCCTCAAGGCCAAGTTCCTGGCGCAGAACATTTTCAGCGCCACTTGGGAAGAGTTGGTCTTTAAGCCCTACGCCATTCACGAGGTCAGCGGTCGGAAGATCGCCATCATCGGCCAGGCATTCCCCTTCACCCCTATTGCCAACCCGCGTTACATGATCCCGGACTGGACCTTCGGCATCCACCCCGGGCACATGCAGAAGATGGTGGACGAGTGCCGCAAGGACCATCAGGCCGACCTGGTGGTGGTGCTCTCCCATAACGGCGCCGATGTGGACAAGAAAATGGCCGCCCAGGTGCAGGGCATCGACATCATACTCGGCGGCCACACCCACGATATCATGGGCCCCCGGCCCTTCAAGGTCGGCAAGACCCTCATCATCAACACCTCTACCAACGGCAAGGTGCTAGCCCGCTTCGACCTCGACGTGGGCAAGGGCAAGCTCAACGGCTTCCGCTTCCACTACCTGCCGGTCTTCTCCAACCTCATCCAGCCTGACCCGGAGATGGCCGCCTACATCGAGAAGGTGCGTGCCCCTTACAAGGACAAGCTCGCCGAACCGCTCGCCGTCACCGAGAGCCTCCTCTACCGGCGCGACAACTTCAACGGCACCTTCGACCAGTTGATCTGCAATGCCCTCATGCAGGAGATGGACTGCGAGGCCGCTTTCTCCCCTGGTTTCCGCTGGGGTTACTGCAAGCTGCCCGGCGAGACCATCACCATGGAGGACCTGATGAGCCAGACCGCCATCACCTACCCCCAGGTGACCATCACCGAGTACACCGGCGCGCAGATCAAGAACATCATGGAGCAGGTCGCCGACAACATCTTCAACAAGGATCCCTACTATCAGCAGGGCGGCGACATGATCCGGGCCGGTAACATCCAGTATGCTTTCGACCCTGACCAGCCCATCTTTCACCGCTGCAGCAACATGATGGTCGGCGGCAAACCCATGTCTTCCTCCAAAAAGTACAAGCTGGCCGGCTGGGCACCGACCACCGCCCCTGTGGAGGGTAAGCCCGTCTGGGACGTGGTTGCCAATTGGCTCCGGTCCCAAAAGACCGTCCGTGTCGACAAGCTCGATCTGCCACGCCTCGCCAACGACATGAAGACCAATCACGGAATTGCATTTCCCAAAGAGTATGGTCTTTAACCTGGCAAACCTGAGCTCCAGGGAGACAATGGCGGCATAATGTTTCGCCGGGGGCAGCGCTACGGAGGATTCCTGGAGCTCAGGGATCCGCACCATCGCCGATCCGGTCTACATCGGTTGGGTCTTGAAAAAGGGAGAATCCATGCGCCGCGTGCTTTTCGCCATCATGTTGCTGGCCACCGGATGGAGTGCCCCCCTTATGGCCGCTCCGACGGGCTTTTGGGCGACCCTCGCACAGGCCCGCTGGGTACAGGAAGGCCGACAGGGACCGCTCATCTATGTCTTTACGGATCCCAACTGTCCCTATTGCCATGTCCTGTACAAACGCTTGCAGCCTTTCATTCGCAAGGGCCAGGTCGTCGTGCGATTCATCCCCGTGGGGATGCTGACCCCAAGCAGCGCAGGCAAAGCGGCGGCTATCCTCGAGTCGCCGGACCCGCAGAAGGCGCTGGCAAAGAACGAGAAGGGATTCCATGACGATCGCGGTGCCATTGCGCCGGTGACGCCAACGCCCGCCACCGAAAAGATGCTGCGCCATAATCTGTACTATTTTTCCGTGACCGATGCCACCGGGGTCCCTGCCATCATGTATAAAAAGCATGGCGGCCAGGTGGGCGTGATCACCGGCGCCCCAAGCCCCGGCAACCTGGCCAAGATCTTGCAAAGGCTATGAATCACCGGGACTGCTGCTCGTCGTCTTGAACCAACTGGCCTGACTAAGCCATGTTCTGCGTGCCCCTAGTCTTAACCGTTCCAGCCCCGTAGCCGCTCCAGCAAGTCCACCGCCAGCGCCGCACCTGCCATATCAATCTCCAGATCGCGGCTGAGACGGCGGCTGAGACGGGCGCGGTAGAGATCGAGGCTGCGGAAGCGCCAGTGCTGCGGGCCGCTGCCTTCGGGGTGGATGACGCCGTAGCGCACTAGTTGCACGGCTTCGCCTTCAGCGCAGTGGAGCAAGGTGCAAAAGTGCGGGAAATCGAAGCAGAAAGCGCCCTCTTCCAGCAATTCCGCTTCGATGACGGTGATCGGTGGTGAAACCATGGGGCATTCTCCTCTGTCTTCTGGTCAGCGGCGGGGATGGAAGTCGGACATCTCCGCCAGTTGGTTCCACAGGGCTTTTTCCGGTTCGCTGATTTTTTTGGGGACGACAATCTGGATCACCGCATACAGATCGCCGGGCGTTTTGCTGCCGGAGCCCGGCAATCCCTTTTGACTGAGCCGCAGCTTCTGCCCGCTGGTGCTGCCGGCCGGAATCTTCATGCGCACGCCGCCATCCAGGGTGGGTACCTCGACGCTGGCGCCCAGCACCGCCTCCCACGGAGTGATGTGCAGGTCATGATACAAATCGCTACCCTCTATCCGAAACCTGGGGTGTGGCTGGAACTGGATGTGCAGGTACAGATCCCCATTGGGACCGCCGCCCATGCCCGGCGCGCCCTGCCCGGCCATCCGCAGCCGCTGACCTTCGCGGATGCCTTTGGGAATTTTGACGGTCAGGCGCCGCGCTTCCCGGCGCATACGACCATCTGGACCCATGGTGGGCACTTCCAGATTGATCTCGCGCTGGGCGCCGTGGGCCGCATCCTCCAGACTGACGCGGATAGTGGCCTCGCTGTCTTCGCCCTGGCTGCGGAATCCGCCCCCCCCGCTGCCACGAAAGCCACCACCCTGCTGCTGGCGGAATATGGACTCGAAAAAGTCACTGAACCCGCCGCCACCAAAATCGGCGCCGCCCCCGCCAAAGCCACCCCCGGCCTGCTGTCCCCAGCCGGGCGGGGGCCGGAACTCCTGACCGGCACGCCAGTTGCTGCCCAACTGGTCATAGGCGGCGCGCTTCTCCGAGTCTTTGAGCACCTCATAGGCTTCCTGAAGATCCTTGAAGCGGTCTTCCGCATCCTTTTCCTTGCTTACGTCAGGGTGATATTTGCGCGCCATTTTGCGATAAGACGCCTTGATCGCGTCGGCATCAGCGCTGCGTTCTACACCCAGAATTTTGTAGTAGTCCTTGTATTCCAACTCATCCCCCTTATCATTGGTTATAGCAGACAGCGGCCCGACTGCAAGTCTGCTTTCACAATGCGGTTATTATGCCGTATTTTCAAGCTTGGATGCCCAAGCCCGAGGAGTTGCTGTGTCTGAATGGTCTGCTCTCAATCCCCGCCAGATGGAGGCGGTGACCCTGCCGCCCGGTCCGGCGCTGGTGCTGGCGGGGGCGGGCTCGGGCAAAACGCGGGTGTTGACCAGCCGCATTGCCCATTTGCTGGAAGGAGACGTACACCCCGGCGAGATTCTCGCGGTGACCTTCACCAACAAGGCGGCACGCGCCATGCGCGGGCGGCTGGATGGCATGGTCGCCATGGATTTACGGGCCTTGTGGATGGGCACCTTTCACGGCATCGCCCACCGCCTGCTGCGCATGCATCACGAGGCGCTGGGCTTGCCCGCAGACTTTCAGGTTCTGGATGCCGACGATAGCCAGCGCCTGCTGCGGCGGATCATGCGTGAAGCGCAGATGGATGAGAAGCAGTGGCCGCCGCGGGCCATGGCCGGGCGTATCGGTCGCTGGAAAGACGAAGGTTGGGGGCCGGAGCAGGTGCAACAATATGAAGGTCCGGCAGCGGCGCCCTTCATTCCCATCTACAGCGCCTATGAAGCGGCTAAAAAGCGTTCCGGGCTGGTGGACTTCGGTGACCTGTTGCTCTACGCCTTGCGTCTCTGGGAATCGCCGGAAAT
>JAKAFG010000085.1 GCA_021818125.1 Pseudomonadota bacterium
AGGTATTGCCGGCGCTGGATTTGTTGCGCGACGATTATGCCTACGGCTTTGGCGCGCGGCGCATTACCGTCAGCACGGCAGGTGTGGTGCCCGGCATGGATCGGCTGGGTGCGGAAAGCCCGGTCAATCTCGCGATCAGTTTGCATGCCAGCCGTGATGATATCCGTGACATTCTCGTGCCAGTAAACCGCCGCTACCCGCTGGCGGAGTTGCTCGCTGCCTGCCGCCGCTATCCCTTGCCGCCCCGACGCCGCATCACCTTTGAATATGTGATGCTGGATGGTATCAACGATGCCGATACCCATGCCCGGGAACTCCTCCGCTTACTGCGAGATATCCCTGCCATGGTAAATTTAATCCCCTTTAATCCCTTTCCCGGTTCAGATTATAAAAGGTCGCCACCGGTGCGCATCGATGCTTTCCGCAACATTATCCTGCGAGGTGACGTGATGACGGTTACGCGCCGGCCGCGTGGCGATGACATCGCCGCCGCCTGCGGCCAGTTGGCTGGGCAGGTACACGATGGTCGGCGCAGTATCCCCTTGGCGCTGCATTCATGAGAAGGCTTTTGGGATTGGGCGCTGGCGTGCTTCTACTGAGTGGGTGTGGGCTCTTTGGTGGCAAAGAGCCAGCGCTGACGCCTGACCAGCAAATGGCCGCGTTTATCGTTCATGAACACAAGGCCAACGCCTCCTCTTCAGACTTTAAGCCGGCACCTGCTAACACTGATAAGGCCAAGGCAGGCATCTATACCTCTCTTGGTAGCGCTTATTTGCAGGATGGTCATCCCCGGCAGGCGATCCGTGAATTACAGTTGGCGATCGCCGATAACCGCAATTACGCTGATGCATATAATGTCATGGGTCTGGCGTATGCGCAGTTGCAACAGAATGAATCGGCACGCAGTGCCTTTCGCAAGGCGCTCTCTATAGATGCAAAAAATCCCGAGTACCTCAATAATTATGGTGCTTTTCTCGTTAACTCCGGCAGCTATGTGGAAGCAATCGTCGAATTAAGGCGGGCCACGGCTGATCCTTTGTATAGTACACCGCAGTTTGCCTGGACCAACCTTGCGCAAGCCTACGCGGGGCTCAAGGACTTGCTGGCGGCACGCGATGCCCTGAACCGGGCACTTTATCTGGTACCTAACTATCCGCCCGCCCTGCAAATGCTTGCCGAGCTGGATTTTAAGGACGGTAAAGCAGATGCTGCCTTTGCTCACTTGCAGGTGGTCCTGGCGCAAGAACCCGATAACGCCAATGCACTCTTGCTGGCGGGGCAGATCGCCGCCCAACAGGGGCGAACAGCGCAGGCGCAGTCCCTTTGGCAGCGTTGCGTGACTGCTTCGCCCTATTCTGCAGCGGGTAAGCGGGCGCAGCAATTATTGCTGCAAAATGGTTGAGGCGGCGAAGCCATGGAATCGACAACAGAAAGCGGGACTTCTCAGGACTTACGGGCGGCGCGGGAGGCTCGTGGCTGGAACCTTCGCCAAGTCGCCGAGCGATTGCATATCACCGAAGCACAGGTGAAAGGTTTGGAGGAAGGTGACTACACCGCGCTGCCCGGCGCGGCCTTCGCACGCGGTTTTCTGAAGAATTATGCGCGTCTGCTGGATCTGAATCCGGAACCTCTTCTGAAGACGTATGACGCCTCCAATGAGGGTTCAGGGTTGCACCCATCGGAAAACGTGCTGCCCAGCAATGAAGGCCCGCTGCTGGATTATAGTCGACGCATGTTGTTTTTTTCCGTGTTGATTGTGATAGCCATTATTGTGGCAGCCTGGTGGTTCTGGAGTCAGCAGCAGGCGCAGAGCTTGCCTACCACGAAAGCATCGCCGACGGTGGAGAAGCAACCGGCGGCTTCTGCGCCGATGGTGACAGTCGCGCCCAGCGTGTCACCTGCCGCCCTGGCGCCGAGTGCCGTGACTCAGATCCCGGCAGTGGCGCTCAGCCAGTCCGCCGCACCGGTCACCGCAACCCAATCTGTAGCCGTAGCAATGAATCATGGGCTGGCGTTTCAGTTCAGCGCGGACTGTTGGGTGCAGGTCAAAGACGCTTTCGGGAAAACCCTGCTGGCTGTCCTGGGACGTCGTGGCGATGTCTTACGCGTCGATTCCGGCATTCCGCCTTATCACGTTCTGGTAGGAAAGGCCAGCGCTGTTGCCATCAGCTATAACGATAAGCCAGTGCCACTGCCAGCTAACGCTCTGGGTGTGGCTAGATTGCAGGTCGGTTCCGCGCCGGTCATCAGTACTCCTGTCAGTGGCGCCCACGTTATGGCCGCCACCCACAGTCAGGCGTCATCCCCCGCACGGCCGGTAGCCAGTGTGGTTTCATCACCCGTTGCGGTATCCGGCACCGCAGCCGTTTCCAGCGAGGCTTCCCATGCACCATGAATCTCCCATTCGGCGTCGTAAGACCCGGCAAATTCACGTTGGCAAGGTAGCGATTGGCGGCGATGCACCGATCAGCGTGCAAAGCATGACCAATACGGAGACCCGCGATGTGGCGGCCACGGTCGCGCAAATCCGGCGCCTGGAGGCAGTTGGTGCCGATATCGTCCGGGTGTCCGTACCCAGCATGGATGCTGCGGAGGCCTTCAAGACGATCCGCACGCAGGTGGAGACTCCCTTGGTCGCCGACATCCATTTCGATCACCGCATAGCTTTGCAGGTGATGGCAGATGGTGTCGATGGTCTGCGCATCAACCCCGGAAATATTGGCTCTCTGGATAAAACGCGGCTGGTGGTGGAAATGGCCAGGGACAAGGGCATCCCCATCCGTATCGGTGTCAACGCCGGGTCGCTGGAAAAGGATATCCAGGAGAAGTACGGGGAGCCGACGCCGGAAGCACTGGTGGAGTCCGCTTTGCGCCACGTCAGTATTCTCGACGAGTTGAATTTTCACGACGTGAAGATCAGCGTCAAGGCCTCCGATGTTTTTCTCGCCGTGGGCGCTTACCGGCTGCTCTCGGAAAAGGTGGATTACCCGCTGCACCTGGGGATTACCGAAGCAGGCGGTCTGCGCTCCGGCACCGTCAAATCCGCCATCGGGCTGGGCCTGCTCCTGCGGGATGGCATCGGCGATACCATCCGGATTTCCCTCGCGGCGGATCCTGTCGAGGAAATTCGTGTTGGCTTCGATATTCTGAAAAGCCTGCACTTGCGCCAGAAGGGCATCAATCTGATCGCCTGTCCGTCCTGCTCTCGCCAGGAGTTTGACGTAATCACCACCATCAACGCCCTGGAAGCGCGTCTGGAAGACATTCTCGAACCCATGGATGTTTCGGTGATCGGCTGCGTGGTGAACGGTATTGGCGAGGCGAAAGAGGCCGATATTGGTCTGGCCGGCGGTGACAAACGCAGCATTCTCTACTATCGCGGTAAACAGGTCGACCGGGTGGAGAACAGCGACATTGTCGACGTGCTGGAAAAACGCATTCGCGCGGAAATCGCCGAGCGGCAGGCAGCGCGGCATGAGGCCTGAGGCTTCCGTATGCTGAAATCGGGGAGTATGCATGGCGGGTAAGGCGCTGCAGGCCGTACGTGGTATGAATGATATTTTTCCGGAAGAGAGCGCGGGTTGGCAGGCGCTGGAAAGTGACCTGCGGACGCTGTTGGCGCTCTACGACTACGGCGAAGTGCGTTTGCCGCTCGTGGAATCGACGGAACTGTTTGCCCGCGCCATTGGCGATGTGACCGATATCGTCCAGAAAGAGATGTATACCTTTGCTGACCGCAATGGGGATAGTCTCACCCTGCGACCGGAGGGTACGGCGGGGTGTGTGCGTGCCGCAATTCAGGCCCAGAGCATGCGCGGTCAGACCCCGCGTTATTATTATATAGGGCCGATGTTTCGTCATGAGCGCCCGCAAAAGGGCCGCTACCGGCAGTTTTACCAACTGGGTGTGGAGGTCTTCGGGCTGCCGGCGGCGGGTACCGATGCGGAGGTTATCGCCCTATCGGCGCGGATTTTGCGGACGGCCGGTGTTACCGCTTCGTTGCAGATCAATTCTCTGGGAAGCCCGGCTGCACGTGCCAGCTATAGAGCCTTGCTTCTGGACTATCTGCGCCCGAGACGTGCGGAACTCTGTGCCGACTGTCAGGAGCGTATGGAGCGCAACCCGCTCCGCGTGCTGGACTGCAAAGTACCCACTTGTCAGGACATCGCACACGCGGCCCCGCATCTGGCGGACCATTTGGACGAAGACTCTGCAGCACATTTCGCCATGTTGCAGTCGCTGCTGACAGCGCTCGATATCCCTTACCAGGTCAATCATAGCCTCGTCCGCGGCCTGGATTACTACAACCGCACAGTCTTTGAATGGGTGACAGACGCGCTTGGCGCGCAGGGCACGGTTCTGGCCGGGGGTCGTTATGACGGCTTGGTCGCGCAGTTGGGTGGCGCTGAGACGGCGGCGATCGGATTTGCCGTAGGGCTCGAAAGATTGCTCGCTTTGCAGGCGCTGCAGGGGAAGGCGGTGGAAGCGCCGATCCCCCTGCTGTTCCTCGGCGCATTGGAGAATGCCGCGGTAGCGCGCGCCTGGCAAATCGCCGAAAAGTTGCGCGACGGGGGCATCTCCGTCGTGACTGGTGGCCCCGCCAACTTCAAGACCCTCATGAAACATGCAGAACGTTCCCGCGCCAGATTCCAGGCCATTATCGGCGCGGGACAACTCGCTGGTGAGGCGCTGATCCTTAAGGAACAGGCAGGGGAGGGCCGCTGGCAGGGTAATCTTGACGCCTTGCACGAGGGCCTGCGCGGCCTTGGCGTTGATTTCCCGCAGCCTGCCCCCCATACTGTACGCAATTTTGCCACAGCCAGAACCCCATCGTGACCGGTCCAGAACTCTCCGAATTCCTTTATCGCCATCGAATCCCCCTCATCGCGGGCACCATCATTATACTGCTCGCGGCAATGGGTTTTTTTGGCTACGAAAAATACCAACGCCATCAAGTGCAGCGTGCTGCCGTACTTTATAATGAACTGGTAGATACCCTCGTCGCCGGGCAGACCAGTACGGCGCGCGCCAGTGCGGATACCCTGGTGCATCAGTATGGGCGCACGCCCTATGCCACTTTTGCCCACTTTTTTCTGGCGCGTATGGATAGCGAAAGCGACCAGATCCCTGCGGCGGAAACTGAGCTGAATATAGTCATCCAAAGCGAAAGCGCCCCAAGGGGCCTGAAGAGTATGGCGAGGCTCAGTCTGGCTCGGCTCTATCTGGAGCAGAAACAGGCACAAAAGGCACTGGGTTTACTGAAGGCGCCGGATGTGGCCTTCGCCACCTTGCAGGATGAAATCCAGGGGGACGCCTATGCGGCACTCCATCAGGACGGTAAAGCTATGCAGGCTTATCAGTCGGCTATTGCCGCGCTTCCAGTCGCTGATCCTTACCGCAGCTACCTGCAGATGAAGATGGCTAATATCGGAGTAGCGCCATGACCTTGCGAATTTCCCTCCCGTCCTCCTGGCGTCTGATGGTGTTGGGTTCCTTGGCGATCCTGCTAAACGGCTGTGGCATCATGTCCTGGTTCCATTCCACGCCAGCCCCCAAGGCACCCCCACCCCTTGCTAAGGGGCAGGATAAGGTGTCTTTTTCCACGGAATGGCAGTCCCGTCTGTATGGCATTTGGCAAGTCAATCCGTATCAGGGAACGCTGATTGCGCATGGCAAAGGGCAGATCATAGTTGCCGATGCTTCTGGTCACCTGGTCAGTATGACGGAGAGTGGCCACCAGATGTGGATGCGCAGCCTGGATGGCAGAACAGCGCGTGGTCCGACGCTGGCAGATGGTGTGGTTTATGCGGGTACCGATGCGGGAAAAGTCTATGCGTTTACCGCCAAAGACGGACACAAGCTCTGGGCTGTACAGCTGAGTTCTGAAGTGCTCACACCGGTGGTCGCTGTGGATGGACATCTTTTGGTACAGACGGTAGATGGTCATCTTTGGGCACTCGACCCTAAAGATGGCAAGGTGCAATGGACGTTCTCCGTGAATGAGCCGTCCCTCATCCTGCGCGCCGTGGCTACGCCTACGGTGCATGACGGGGTGGTGTATGCCGGTTTTGCCGATGGAACGGTGGTGGCGCTCAGCTTGTCGTCTGGTGCAGAACTCTGGCGGGCGCAGGTCGCCTTGGCGCATGGCAGCAATGAATTGGCACGCATGGTAGGTGTGGCCGCAAGCCCGATGATCTCGAAGGATCAGGTCATTGCTGCTGCCTATCAAGGAAATCTGGCCGCTTATGCGTTGCAGGGTGGTACCCAGAACTGGAGTGTGCCGATGTCCGTCTACCAGACCCCCGTGCTGGATGATGGTCATCTCTTTGTCGCCGATGCCGATGGGCGGATATCCTCTGTAGACCCCAGCTCCGGTAATGTGCTTTGGCGCAATGACCACTTGAGCGGGCACTACATGACCGGTTTTGGTCGGTGTGGCAGTGACTTGCTGGCGACGGATAATGCGGGATATCTCTATGTCATTGATCCGTTGACGGGGCACCGGATCGGCCAGACGCGGCTGTCCGACAGCGGTATTCAAAGTACGCCCGTCTGTCTGGGAAATGGCCAGATTCTTGCCCTCAGCGATGCGGGCACCTTGTATCGAATCAAGCTGGCAAAGCGCTAAGGCTCCTTTCATGACTGCAGTTATCGCCCTGGTGGGGCGCCCCAATGTGGGTAAATCCACCTTTTTTAATCGCCTGACGCGCACCCGTGAGGCACTGGTGGCGGACTTTCCAGGGCTCACCCGGGATCGCCACTATGGTACCGCGCAATTTGAAGGGCGTCAGTATCTGGTGGTGGATACCGGCGGTTTTGAGCCGGAAGAGCGGGAGGGCCTGGTAGCGGCCATGGCCGTGCAGACTCGCCTCGCTATCACTGAGGCCGATGCCATTTGCTTTCTGGTGGATGCTAAAGAGGGTCTCTCGGCTCAGGATGCAGAAATTGCCGAGGAGCTGCGCCGCAGTGGTAAGCCCATCTATCTGGTCGTTAATAAGATGGATGCGAAAGGCGCTGTGAGCGAGTTGCCTGAATTTCATCGTCTTGGTCTGGGCATGCCCTACACCATCTCTGCGGCCCATGGGCACGGCGTTGAACCGCTGCTGGAGGCGATTTTTTCGGACTTGCCTACACCAGAAGCAGAAGCCGCCGAGGCGGCGGGGAAGGGGCCGCGCATTGCCATGCTTGGTCGGCCCAACGTGGGTAAGTCGACGCTGGTCAACGCGATGCTGGGTGAAAAGCGTGTCCTCGTTTTTGACGAGCCTGGAACCACCCGGGATAGTATCCGCATTCCTTACGAGCGCCAGGGCAAGCCCTACGTTATGATTGATACCGCGGGTATGCGGCGCCGCGCCAGGGTGGGCGAGGGGCTCGAAAAGCTCAGCGTGTTGAAGACCCTGAGTGCTCTGCGTGAAGCGGATGTGGTCCTGCTGGTGCTCGATGCGCGTCTGGGTATCGCCGAGCAGGACGCGCACTTGGTAGGTGTGGCGGTCGAGCTGGGGCGTCCCATTGTGGTGGTGGTCAACAAGTGGGACGGGATGAATCCCGAACAGCGCAAGGCGGTAAAGCAAGAACTGGAAAGACGGCTGGACTTTATTAAATACGCGCCGATCTACACTATTTCCGCCCTCCATGGCACGGGTGTGGGTGATCTCTATAAGAGTATTGATCAGCTATGGATTGATTCTCGCCGTCATTTCTCCACAGGCGAGCTGAATCGCGCGCTGGCCGATGTGATCGAGACCCATCAGCCACCCATGGTTGGCGGGCGCCGCATCAAACTGCGTTATTGTCATCAGGGGGGAGAGAACCCCATCACCCTGGTGTTTCACGGTAACCAGCTGACGCGTCTGCCCGGGACTTACAAGCGTTATTTGGAGAGTGCCTTTCGGCGGGCGCTCCATTTGGAAGCCGCACCCTTGCGTCTGGTCTTTCGTCAGGGAGAAAATCCCTATGATCCGCAGCCAAAAAAAGGGAAACACTGAATGACGGAGCGCATCTCGGGTTGGTGGCGCTGGGTAGTGGTGGCCGTGTGCATTTATATGGCGATATTGATAAGTAATCGTTATCTACCCGTTAATCCGCAGATGGTCT
Organism: Pseudomonadota bacterium; assembly: GCA_021818125.1. Classification (GTDB taxonomy): domain Bacteria; phylum Pseudomonadota; class Gammaproteobacteria; order Acidithiobacillales; family Acidithiobacillaceae; genus Acidithiobacillus. The sequence goes on from JAKAFG010000085.1 coordinate 8,095, forward strand.
GGGTGCGGGCCGGCGAGTACGCTCTCTGGGCCGCCATAACGCTGGGCGCCATTGCCCGCTTCTTTCCGGCCCTGACGCCCTACGGCTGGCGGCCGGTCACCATCTTCCTGGGTGCGGTACTCTCAGGGCTGGAGATCTTTATTGGGGCGGGGCCGGGCACAAAGGTGCGAGTGGACGAATGGATGACGGCACTCATCGGCATCGAGATC
>JAKAFG010000086.1 GCA_021818125.1 Pseudomonadota bacterium
AGCGTTGCCTCCAGCAGGGTATCGGGTATCGCCGCGCAATTCACCGCAATAAAAGGCCCCCCTTGACGCTTGCTCTGCCGGTGCAGATAGCGGGCAAGTACTTCCTTGCCGACCCCGCTCTCGCCCGTCAGTAAGACCGTCGCATCGGTTACCGCTACTCGCCGCGCCATCTCCAAAGTGGTCTGCATCGCGGCGGATTCCGCAATGGGACCACCCTCCGCCCGGCGCGCCGGGCGGGCATAGCGGCGGATTTTTTCCAACAGCACGTCCATGGTAAAAGGTTTAACGAGATAATCCACGGCTCCGTTCTGTAACGCCCGTACCGCCTCGTTGATGGTGCCCCAAGCGGTCATCATCAGTACCGGCGGGCTTTCGAGACGGCCCTCCAGGGATTTGAGCAGGACATAACCATCCATGGGGCGCATCTGGACGTCACTCAGAACCAGATCAAAGGACGTCGCTGCCAGGGCCGCCAGGGCTGCCGTGCCATCCGCTGCGCGCTGCACCCGATAATCATGATCCTCCAGCCCCTCCTGGAGGGCTTCGGCAAGGTGATCATCGTCTTCTACCAGTAATATCTGAGGTCGGTAACGGCCCATCACGTTTTCTCCTGCATCATCGCCCCACTGGGCAACGGTTGCGGCGACTGCCAAAGCGGCAGGCGCAACACAAAACGTGCCCCCCCGCTCGCGGCAGCCTCAATCCCCACCGCCCCTCCCATGGCCACCACAAAATTGCGGGTGATGGCCAGACCAAGGCCGGTACCATCGCTGCGGCTGGTATAAAAAGGGGTAAACACTTTCTCCCGGTCGGCCTCTGCAATACCTGGACCCGCATCGGCAATAGCCAGGACCAGATCACCCTCCCCGGTCAACTGCAAGCTGAGCAGCACGGTGCTTGCCGGGGGGCTGTAGAACAACGCGTTATGCAGCAGATTGGCCAGCACGCTTACCCAGGCGGCCCGGCTTCCCGTCAAAAACCAGTCAGGTGACACTTGCGGCATTTGCAAAATGACATTTTTTTGACGGAAGAGCAGATCGAATTCCTGCCGTAACCCCCCCAGAATCTCCACCACCGCCACAGCGCCCTCTTCCTGTTCGGTGCCGCGCAAAAAACGCAGCATGGCATCAATAGTGGCCTCCAGGTGCTGCAGACGCTCCAGGGCACGCTGCTGCTGCTTGTGAAAACGCGCTTCGCCACGGTCACAGGATAATTGCGACACCGACAGGAGCGTGGTGGCCAGCGGAGTACGCAGTTGATGCGCCAGGCCAGCCATGGTTTCCCCCATCGCCGCGAGGCGTTCGCGGCGTTGCGCCGCCTCCTCCCGTGCCCGTGCCACCGTCACATCCTGAAGCAGGATAATCTGTCCGCCATCCCCTGGTAACGCATTGACGGCCACCGTCACGCGCAAACCCGTCTCCCCAGCCCCCTGCAGTATCCACTCATTGGGGCCTGATTGCCGATGCAGCGTTTGTACCTCACGCCAATCGGCGCCACGCAGATCCGCTCCGAGAATCCGTCGCGCCTCGGGATTCATTTCCATAATGACGGACGCATGGTCCACCACCAACACCGCACCCGGCAGCAACTCCAGAAGCATGGCCAGACGTTCGCGCATGCGCTCTTTCGCCTCCAGTTCCTGACGCAGGCGGGTATTCACCTCGGCCAGTTCCGCACTGAGGCGCTGCACTTCCATCTGGAGGGTGCCATAGGCTTCCGTTAAATCCTTGGACGCCTGATTAAAGAGCGAGAAGGCTTCCATAAGGCTGGCGGCATCCGGGACATGCTTATCGCCCGACGCCATCAGCTACTACACTCCCGCGGACTGGCCAAGGCGTATTTCTTGAGTTTCTCCACCAGCGTCGTGCGGCGCAGCCCGAGACGCTGAGCAGCATGCGCCACCACCTGATCGCAGGCAGCCATGGCCTGGAGCAGCAGGTCTTTTTCGATACCCTCCAGATGCTGTTTGAGGTCAAAGGGTCCCTCAGGCAAAAAGGTCACGGGCTCGGACCAGATGGCGGCAAGGCTTTGCCGCTCTTCCTCCGCACTTTCTGCCACCGAAGCACGAAAGCGCGCAGGCAGATCAGCAACATCTAGCTGTTCTCCGCCATGAAGAATCGTCAGCCGCTCCGCGAGATTCTGCAATTCGCGTACATTACCCGGCCAGGGATAGGCATCGAGCGCAGCCATGCTGCGCTCTGACAGCATTACGGGACTATAGCCGCATTCTTCCAGACGCTGCAAAAAATGATGAAACAACAGACGAACATCACCGCCGCGATCGCGCAACGGCGGTATTTCAACCGGGAATACATTGAGCCGATAGTAGAGATCTTCCCGAAAGGAACCATCGCGAATCCGCTCTTCCAGATTACGGTGGGTCGCTGCCAGCACCCGTACGTTGGCCGGAAAGCTCTGCGTACCACCCACCCGCTCAAACCGCCGTTCTTGCAGGACCCGCAGCAACTTCACCTGCATCTGCGGACTCATCTCGCCGATCTCATCCAAAAAAATGGTGCCACCTTGGGCCAATTCAAAGCGTCCCTTACGGGTCGCCAACGCCCCCGTAAAAGCGCCCTTCTCATGGCCGAAGAGCTCACTTTCCATCAACTCCTCAGGGATGGCACCGCAGTTAATAGCCACAAAAGGCCCGTCGTGCCGCGCAGAGTGCCGATGTAGACACTGAGCGATGACCTCTTTACCAGTCCCTGATTCGCCGAGGATCAGGACCGTACTGTCGGTGTGCGCCACCTTTCCCAGCATGGCGGTGATACGCCGCAAGACCGGGCTGTTGCCAATCAATCCGCAACTCTGCCGGGACAGACTGCGTCTGTCTGTTTCGGGCATGACATTTTGTATTTTTTCACTGCACATGAAGTGGCCTGTCATACATCTGGTGGATGGTGCTGATCCTTACTGCGCGCTACCGCACGCCGATGATGACGGAATATTAGCCGATCCAGTGATTCTTGCACACGGCTATCCAGATGAAAGTGCAGATGACAGCGGGTGCCCCCACCTGAAGCGCCGCCGGAAGGACCGGACAGGGGTTGCATAGAACCGGGAAGCAGCAGGGGCATGGCGATGCGCGGGCGCAAAAAAAGCGCTATGCAGGTTTCATTATCTGCACCCGCAAATAGGACAGGATCGGGGCAATCCCAGTAGAGGTCCTCGGAGCCCAGGATACAAGGGTAACTCGGCGGCGTCGGCCCCAGCCCCTTGACGCCCGCGCTGACCAGCAACAACAAGAGGTCGACCTTCGTCTCCAGATTGCTGAGCCCTTCATGGCCCTCCTCATCATTGGTGACGATGTGCTCATCCATGACCAGCAACGCGCGCAACAAGGCGAGATTGTCTGCCATCAGGGCATTACGGGTGCCCGCATCGTTGGGCCATTCACCCAAGGCCAGGGGCAAATGGCCCTGCAGCACTACAGCATGTTCGGTCATTATCCCTCCCGAGGCGGGAAGGACCATGCGTCAGGCGCGCTCCAGCAATCCTCGCCAGGCGTCGCGCAAATCCTCCACCACCGGACGGCAGGCATCCAATGCCTGCAGATCATCAAAAATATTGGCTTGTGCCAACTGATTTAACAGGAAACGGTAAAGGCTGTCGAGGTTTTGCGCAATTTCGCCGCCGTTCTCGAAATCGATGCTGGCAAGCAGGTGGGCGGTGAGCTGATAGGCCTTGTCCATGGATTGCGCTTTGGTCGCCAGGTCACCCTGCTCAATAGCCAGCCGCGCCCGCCGCAGGTATTCGAGAATACCGTCAAGGCCGAGCAGGACCAGCCGATCGCTGGACAAACCCTGATTTCCCACCTGTCGATAGGCCTGCATAGCCGCTGTCGCTACACTCATGATGTGATTCTCCTCGAATTAACCACTGGTAGGGCTGGAGCTCGAACCAGTGGAGTAAAAGGCATTGAGATACTGGCCAATGGACTGCAACTGCGAAAGCTGCGACTGCATCGCGGCAAACTGCTGGGTCAGCAGGGAGGTCTGATTCGATGCCGATTGTTGCAGCGTCGTGATTTGCGCGCTGAGGCCATTGATGGAGGAGGCGATACCGTTCTGCGCCGCCGCCACAAAACCGTTTTGGCTGTTGAGCGCTTGGGTCAGCAGGCTGTTCATCTGCTGATAGAGGCCCTGGCTCACGGTCACCGTACCCAGATTGCCGGTCGTCGATCCCATCACCTGCAACTGCAGCCCCAAGGCGTTTCCGGGGCCAGTCACCGTCAGATTCTGACCGACACCACTGGTGGTCTCGGCATTGACCGTACCCACCACATCCGTCCCGGAGGCCGCCAGACTGCTGGTACCGATGCCCGTCCCGCTGGCCCCCGCCGCCACGTTGGAGACCACGCTGAAACTCTGCGCGCTGCCGTAGGCGTTGGACTGAATCTCCAGATAGCCATTCTGGTTACTGGCGGTGAGTCCGGTGACCCCGGATTGCTGCAACGTGTCATTGATGGTGTTGACGATAGTGGCGAGACTGCTTCCGGAAGCCAGCGACACCACCACCGAACTGGAGCCGGAGCTAATGGTCAGGCTCTCATTCTGGGCGATACCGCTCGTTGGTACCGCAGCGCTACCCGACACCGTGGCTTGGGTCGCCGCCTGACTGACGTTGAGGGCGTAGGTGCCCGCCTGCGTACTGCTACCGGCGCCGACATACTGCACGTTGGCATTGCTGGTGCTGCCCACCTGCCCGAATAGGCCGGCGACACTGTTGAAATCGCTGTTGAGCGCGGTGCTGAGGGTACTGGTGTTGAGACTGATGGTACCGCTGCTGGTCAGGCCAAGCCCGACGCTCCCCAGGGAGTTATAAGCGCTGCCGGAGGCCACCCCGACCCCCTGCCCCGAGATCAGGTTCAGTAGCTGGGTGCGCAAGCCCTGCACCGAGGCATCGCCGAGCAGCGGCCCGCCGGAACCGGCTTGCGCGTTGTAAGCCGTAAGCTGATTGATGGTGCCCATGGTCTGGTTAAAGGCGGTGGTGAAACTTTGTACCGCGCCGACGAAAGCGGAATTGCTGGCGCTGACCTGCAGCGTGGTTGAACCGCTGGCCTGCAACAGGTTCAGGGAAACCCCCGGAATGGCGCCAGAGATGGTATTGCTGGCGCTGGTCACCGCCAGCCCGTTGATGCTCACCCCGGCATTCTGCGCCGCCTGGCTGAGGGTCATACCCGAACTGCCCGAACTATAACTGAGATTCGCCAGGCTACCCGTCGCCCCGCTGGTGGTGACACTGAAGGCGCTGCTGGCCCCGGTGCCGGTCCCGGTAAGGGTCAGTCGATAGCCGGTGCCATCATAGACCACCGCCGCGTTGACACCGGCATTGGCCGTGTTGATAGCGCTAGCGATACCATCCAGCGTGTTATTGCTGGAGCCGATGGCCACATTCGTTACCGCCCCACTGCCCACCTGTATCTGCAGGGTCCCGGTACCCACAGCGCCGCTGCTGGCGCTACTGAAATCCTGGGAATAGATGCTCTGTGACTGCGCCAGCACTATATTGCTGAGGCTATAACTGCCCGTAGCGGCATTAGCGCTCACTGTGGCCGTTGCGGCATTATTATTGGAAAGGCTGACACTACGGTTATTGACGCTACTGAGGTTTTGCAAACTGCTCATGGAAGACTGCAGACTGGACAAACTGCTCTGCAACGTACCCCAAGCGCTCAGCGTCGTCTGATAGGATTGCTGCTGACTCTCCAGCACCATAATCGGTTGCTGATAAGCCGCGCTGAGGTTGCTGATAAGTTGCTGGACGTTAATCCCACTAACCAGACCTGACAATGACACTGACATGATCGTTGCTCCTCGCCCGCTCTCATTCGCTCAGGCCTTTTCACTCATCAAACTACCCGGTGGTATGGTACCCCCCGCTGCTGCGCTCTTTAATATTTGCTGCACGGGCACGTAGTATTTAAAAAATATTTGCTTGGTCGCTTTATCACTGAGCATGATCAACACCTGACCGGGGTGATTACCATTCGGATCAAGACCCGCTTCCAAGGTTATCGAAGAACTTTCCGGTATTTTTTGTTGCAACTTTTTAACCGCGACATTCAATTGTTCTGATGTGATTTTCAGGATCGATGTTGTGGATGCCTGACCTTCTGGTGGCCTAGCCGCTGTGGTCAAACTCGCGTTTTCTTGCGATCCTCCCGCAGCAATCGCGACGCCGTTTCCAGACCCCGTCTGCAGATTAGGTGCATTACCATTACGGATAAGCGTTGCATCCATGAGACACCTCCGCCGAGCGAAAACCCCTCCCGGCGCTTGCCGGGAGGAAAATCACCAAGCCCTTTAACTTTTACGGTATGAGCTTAAGAAAGCTCTGCTGCAAAGAGTTTTCCTGCGCCAGGGTAGAAATACCGGCCTGTTGCAGAATCTGATACTTGGTCATCTGCGACGTCGCCTGCGCGATGTTCGCATCCTGCACCACCGACTGCGCCGACTGTAGATTGGTTGCCGTAGTCTGGTCGTTGGCGACCGAGGCCTGGATCCGGTTTTGGATGGCCCCGAGAGAACCATTTTGCTGGTTCAGATAGTTGATCGCCTGGTCCATGATGCTGATAGCCTGTTGCGCTCCAGCCGCCGAACTCACATTGACCGAGGAAACCGATGAGCCGGTGATCCCGGTAGCCGCTGTGTCGAATCCAATATTCACGCCATTACCGATGGCATAGGAACTGGAGGAGTTAAACTGCACCGCACCCTGGATCAGGACATTGGCCGAAGCGCTGGTGATCGTCGTGCCCACCGAGGATATCCCGCTGCCGCTCACCGCTTGCAAGCTACCCGTGGAACCCGACGTCAAGCCCGCGCCAGACAAGGCGCCGCCCGCTGTCACACCCGCGGAGATATTGATGTTGTTACCATTGGCGTTGGTAAGCACCAGCTCCTGTGTTCCATTCACTGTCTGGGTGGTGGCAGAGGTACCTGTGATAGCTGCCTGGTTATTGATGGCGGTAACCAGCGAACTCAAATTGGCCTGGCCATTAGAGCCATTGGTCACCGATGCGGATATATTCACCGCATTGGTGGGGCTGCCACTGCTACCATTACTCAGGGTGAAGGTATATGTACCGGATTGCGCCGTGAAGGCAACGCTCGTGGTCGCCTGTGCCGACACTCCCGTCTGTGAAGAGACCGCATTCACCGCAGAAGCCAGATTCGCCGCCGATTCCGTGCTGGAACTCACCCCGACGTAGGCATTTCCGGCAGAGCCCTGCACATTGAGGCCGTTGGTGCCTGTTCCAGCAACGAAGTTACCGGACCCACCTGCACTCAACGTAAAGGCGCCCCCGACCGCGTACCCCCCCATCTGGAAAGAACCCTCACTAGCGTAAACATTACCAGACGTTGCCGTCGTGTAATTCCCCATCGCATTGGTCTGCGTGTTGCCGACCGACACATTGATGATCTGGTTGGCATTCGCCCCGACCTGAAAGGTCGAACCAGAAAAAGTGCCATCCAAAATATTTTGCCCGTTAAACTGGGTCTGCGTCGCAATGGTCTGGACCTGGGCCAGCAACTGGCTGACCACACCCTGCAGAGCGGCACGGTCCTGAGTGGTATTGGAACCGTTCGCGGCCTGCACCGCCGTGGTACGGATCTGCTGCAGGAGGCTGGTCTGGTTCTGAATAGCACCGGTGGCCGTCTGCACCAGGGAGACACCCTGATTGCCATTGGAAACCGCCTGATTCAGGCCATTGATCTGCGTTTGAAAACGCTGGGCGATAGCGTAGCCGGCGGGGTTGTCGGCAGGGTTGTTGATGCTCTTACCAGTGGAGAGTTGCTGCAGATAGGTGTTCAAACTGCCTTGGGTACTGTTCAACGCATTGATCGTGTTCAAGGCCGAAGTATTAGTATTGAGAATTCCTGAAATTGCCATGGTAATGCTCCTTTCTTAGGGGTGAGGTGGCATCCTTGCCGTTCA
>JAKAFG010000087.1 GCA_021818125.1 Pseudomonadota bacterium
CAAGAGAGGCAACGATAATCGGTGGGTATGCGCGATTGATAATTCCTACGGGCACAGTTTGCTTGAGGCAAATGCCTAACAACGCCATCAACTCGGACGTGCAAAAGCGGCGCTTCGCTCTGCTTTTGCACGCCGGTTATGGCGAACGGGACGCGAGTGTCGAACATCGGGGCGTTGGGCGCACAGCGCCCGCGAACCCCTCGTTCGAGCGGACACCGCTACGCGGCTTCGCCCGCGTAAGCCTCCGCGCACTTCGTGCCCTCCGGCCTTACACGGGTGCCGCACAACTCGCGCCCCGTTAGCTATCAAGAAAACTTGCACATCGTAAACATTATGTTTATTATTGGCGCATGATTCAAACATTCGCCAACACTGAAACCGAAGGCTTTTTCGTTACAGGTAAATCGCGTCGTTTACCTTCGGAAATTCTCAAGCGTGCAGCCATGCGTCTCAATCAGTTGCATGCCGCTACAGAGTTGAATGATCTACGTTTGCCACCCTCTAATCACTTGGAGGCTCTTTCAGGTAATCGCATTGGTCAATGGAGTATACGTATAAACCAACAGTGGCGTGTCTGTTTCAAGTTTGAAAATGGTGACGCATTTAATGTCGAAATAGTGGATTACCACTAGGAGGAATAACATGATCTACAATGGTTTAACACCTATCCATCCCGGCGAGTACCTCGCCGAGCTCCTTGAAGAGCTTCATATCTCTCAAGCGTTGTTCGCTCGTACCATTGGTGTGTCGCCCATGCGCATTTCCCATATCGTTAAAGGCAAGCGCCCTGTTACGGCTGAACTAGCATTGCTGTTTGCAAAAGCTTTTGAGCAAACTCCACAGTATTGGCTCAATTTACAAGCCAGCTATGATCTAAAAACTGCTGAGAAAAGCATCGCCAATCGTCTCTTCTCCATTCATAGCTTGGCCCATGCTTAATGGCTAACCCCTCATTCCACCGGACTGGCCGAAAAGCGCGGCCAGCCGGTGAATTCCAACGTTAGAACAGCACAGGGGGTCGTGGGCGAACAACTCACAAAGTTCAGGCGTCGGAGGACCGCTCGCAAGTCCTTCGAGGACTTGGATAAACGCCGCGACATGTACATCGTCTTGCACTATTCGTGCGAGTCCTTCTACGACATTAAACCAGAGCTGCTATGGGGCAGGTCAATGACGAATACTGGCGTAACGTAAGCGATTAAAAGTTCCGTTGTTTGCGCGAGAAGGATCGGAGGTTGCAGTTCTGGACGGTGACGATGGGCGGGCGATCGCCAAAGCAGGCGCTGGAGCAGAGGTACTCGCGACTGACTAAACTGGCGCCGGTTATTGGCGCAAAGGAAAGGCCATCTATGAGCGCGAAAATCAAATACACCGATGAACCCCTTGGCAAGATTCAAGTGGTTCCCGACTTCCTTCCTTCGCCAGCCGAATTGGCATTTCATGAAGAGCATCGAGTTCTTCAAGTCCGAGGCCACAAAACATCACACGCAGTACCAACGCATGATTCGGCGGCTTCTCGACGCGTATGTCGACGGTCAGACCCCAACCCGGCAGTCCACGCCGACGCTGCGCGATAAAGCCGCGCCGGGCATCCGCGCCCAACTCACGCGCGGTGGACCTATCCCGATTGGGCGTCTCAGTAGTGGAAACGCAACTGAGCAATCATCAATGCATCACCTTCTATTCGATACACCATGCGATGCTCATCTGTAATACGGCGTGACCAAAATCCTGAAAGAGCATGCTTCAGTGCTTCGGGTTTGCCAACTCCAGCGAAGGGTTCACGCTGTGTCTCACGTATCAGCTTATTGATTCGCTCGACCATGCGCTTGTCTTGCTTCTGCCAATATAGGTAGTCTTCCCATGCATCGTCAGAGAAGGTCGGCCTCACTTCGCCAGCTTCCGCTCAACGCCTTTACCGGCGTTCAGTTGTGCGACGGCAGCGAGGAGGCGCTTGGCGTTGGCGGGGGTACGCAAGAGGTAGGCGGTTTCCTCCAGCGCCTTGTAGTCTTCGAGCGAGAGCATCACGACGGACTGTTCGCCATTGCGGGTAATGATCAAGGGTTCGTGGTCGTCGCAAACGCGGTCCATGGCGCTGGCGAGGTTTGCACGAACGGTGGTATAGGTAATCGCATCCATAACAAGCCTCCAAATATGTACGCGTTACTGTACATGTTTTACGGCAGCCTGTCTAGCGCGACGGTGCAGACCGTTGAGCGACAAGAACGGCGCGGTAGTTCGACGGAAGAGCGGATCGGCGGCGAGCGTGTTGGCTTTGGCCTCTGATGGGCGTATATTGGATCGCAAATGCAATGCGAGGTTCGAGCAATGAAATCTGCCACTATCCCACCACTACGTGTAACCCCCGAGCTGCGGCAGGCTGCGGAGAGTGTGTTGCGAGATGGTGAGACGCTTAGCAGCTTTGTAGAAAGCTCGCTGGTGAAGCAGATCGAATTTCGCAAAATGCAGCGGGAATTTATTGCACGAGGGTTGGCCTCGCGGGAAGCGGCAAAGAAATCTGGTAGGTACGTCAGCAAGGAAGATTCACTGGCTGCGTTAGATGCCATTCTGGATAAGCACCGCGGCAATAGGTGAGCTATCAACTGCGCGTCTCTGAAACCGCACAAGAGGACCAGGAGCGGCTGTTCGATTTTCTTGCCACAAATGACCTCCAGGCGGCTATTCGTGCTCGCGCCGCGATAGAAAAGGCTTATGAATTTGTTGAGCTGATGCCTTTCGCATGTCGGAAGGCTGCGGATTCGACCCCCTTTTTGCGTGAGCTCGTCATTCCGTTTGGATCTGACGGCTATGTTGCACTCTTCGAAATCGAAGACAGCAATACCGTGACCATTCTGGCCATACGTCATCAGCGTGAGGAAGATTTCCATTAATTTTCTAGCGCCAGAGCGTTTGTCACCCAACAAATGCCGCTGAACTCAGGCGTTAGGCCGTTTAGCCAATGGCAGGCGAATTGCGATAACCTGGCCATAGTGGACAGTCCCGTTTCAGGAGGATGCCGGAAGCCCTTATCAAGTGGTGTGTGCTATATTTTCATCCCTGCAAAAGGCCGGGAGTGGGTGTGTTGCGGTATGGATGAAATAAGCGGAAAGCATCAGGCAGGGTCTTGTGGCGGGGCAGACGCGGCCTTTGATGCGATGGACCCTGACGAAAAAGTGGCTCTGGTGCGGGCCTTGCGCTGGCCGCTGTCGGCTTCAGCGGGTGCGCCATCCTGTTCGGCGACGCCGGGCCGTCCTGTCCGGCCATCGCTCGTGGAGCCCAAAAATTTACCGCGGCGTCGCGCGCTGACCACGAAAGCGATGAGCGCGGGCATGTGGCCGTGGGTACCCGCTGGTTTCGTTTTTTGTGCGCGCAGCGCGGTCTGGAGCCGGACCGCACCTTCATGACACTCCTGCAGCAGTATTATCGGGGACGGATTCAGGGGCCGCTGGCGCTGACGGCGCGGCGTGCAGCGGGCTTTTCGGAGCCGGAGCTGGACTGGCTGCAGAGCCGCATCGGACAACCCGCCGCCACAAAGCCGGAGGCGGTGCGCCATGATTGAGCGGATACTGGGCATTGAAAGCTCCTGCGATGAAACGGGGCTCGCCCTCTATGACCGCCAGCGTGGTCTGCTCGGCGAAGTGCTGTTCAGCCAGATTGCTCTGCACGCCCCTTATGGCGGCGTCGTACCGGAACTGGCGTCACGGGACCATGTGCGCCGCCTGCCCTCGCTGCTCGACGATCTGTTGGCGCAGACCGGCGGGCAGCGTCCTGACGCCATCGCCGTCACCGCCGGTCCGGGACTCATCGGTGCCCTGCTGGTGGGGGTGAATTTCGCCCGTGGCCTCGCCATGGGCTGGGATATCCCGGTAATCCCCGTGCATCATCTGGAAGGTCACCTGCTGGCGCCGCTGCTCAATGGGGTGGCCCCCTTCCCGGCGGTGGCCCTGCTGGTTTCCGGCGGTCATACGCTGCTGGTGGAAGTCCGGGGCATCGGCGACTATATTTTGTTGGGAGAGACGCTGGATGACGCCGCCGGTGAAGCCTTCGACAAGGCAGCCAAGATGATGGGACTGGGCTATCCCGGTGGGCCGGCGCTGGCGGCACTGGCGGAGGGTGGAGATGCCCAGGCTTTTCGCCTGCCCCGGCCGCTGCTGGACCGGCCGGGACTGGACTTCAGCTTCAGTGGTTTGAAAACGGCCTTCCGTCTGGCCTCCATGCCCATTGCGCCCGACGATGTGCAAAAGCGGGGCGACCTGGCCGCCAGTTTCCAGGCCGCGGTGGTGGAGACGCTGTTCAGGAAATGCCAGCGCGCCCTGCAGCAGACCGGGCTGAGGCGTCTGATCGTGGCGGGTGGCGTCGGCGCCAACCGGGCGCTGCGGGCCGCCCTGAACGGCCTGGTGTCTGAAGGTGTCGAAGTCTTTATAGCCGATCTCGCGCATTGTACGGACAACGCAGCGATGATCGCCCTGACCGGTGCCCTGCACACGGAGCGGACCCAGGTAGCCACAGCGGACTTCCCGGTGCGGGCGCGCTGGTCCCTGACGGAGGAGGAAGCGTGATGAACGAGCCATTTTCTCTGGACATGATCGTCGACGAGCTGGCGGCACAGGATGCCGACTTTCAGGAGGGCCTGGACTGGCAGCAGACGGATCATCCGCAGGAAGCGGCCATCGCCTTCAAGCGTGCACTGGAGCATGGCCCGAAGAGCGCCGTGATCTGGACCTTCTACGCCTGGGCACTGTCTGCTTCCGGCGACCCACACGGGGCCATTGCTGCCTGCCGCCGCGCCATCGCCTGCGATGCGGAGTGGGGGCAGGCGTGGAATGATCTCGGTGAGTATTTGATGGATACCGGCCGTGAAGATGAGGCCCTCTTCGTGATTCGCCGCGCCCTCAAGGCCCAACGCTTCGACAGTCCGCATCTGGCGCAGATGAATCTGGCCCGCTATTACCTGCACAAAGGCAGCATGCGCCGTGCCCTGGCCGCGGCGCAGGAAGCCCAGCGGCTGGTTCCCGGTTTTCGCCCAGCGGCGCGGCTGGCGGACTGGATCAGCGAACGCATGCAGGAGTGGAACATCAAGGATTGACGGGCCTCAACGCTTTTTGAAGGGACGTTCGCTGCCATCCAGCAGACGACGGATATTGCTGCGGTGCCGCCAGAGGATCAGCAGTACCAGCACCAGGACGAGCACCCGCATACTCGTCGCAGAAGATACCACAAAGACGATGGGCACCGCGCCGATCGCCGCCAGCAGCGCCGCCATGGACGAAACCCGCGTTACCGCGAACACCAGTATCCATATACCCAATATCGACAGGCCCAGCACCGGCAGGAGCGCGAGCAGTATACCCAGCGCCGTGGCCACCCCTTTGCCGCCGCGAAAGCCGAAAAACACCGGATAGAGATGGCCGAGAAAGGTGGCGAGGGCCACGGCGGCCAGCGCCCAGTCCTCCAGCCCGAGCAGGCGGGCGATGACGATGGGGACGACGCCCTTGACCAGGTCGCCGAGCAGCGTCAGCAAGGCGGCCTTTTTGCCGCCAATGCGCAGGATGTTGGTGGCGCCGGGATTACCCGATCCGGACTGGCGAGGGTCCCCCAGACCCAGGGCGCGCGCCACCAGAATGGCGGTGGCAATGGAACCGACGGCATATCCCCCGCCGATCAGGGCAACATCCAGAAGAAGTGACATGCGGTGCTTTGGCCGGAAAATTGGTTATTATAGGCCGAGCCGCGGCGAATTGCCGCTTTTTTCGGGATTACCATGGATATTCTTTTTGTACGTGAACTGAAGGTGGACACCCGCATCGGCATCTACGACTGGGAACGCCAGGTCAAACAGACGGTGCTCGTCGATCTGGATATTGCCGCGGATGCAGGGGCTGCGGCGCGGACCGACAAGGTGGAGAACACCATCAACTACCAGACCATCTGCCAGCGCCTGGTCGCCCATATCGCCGCGTCAGAGGTGGAACTGGTGGAGACCCTGGCCGAGCAGATAGCTGGTATCGTTCGCAGTGAATTCGGCGCGGTCTGGGTGCAGGTGGCGGTGCACAAGCCCGCCGCCGTGCGCGGCACACGGGATGTGGGGGTGCGGATCGAACGGGGCAATCGCCTGCCCTGAGCGACCAAAGGCCCGATCAGGCCGACACCACCACCCCATACAAATCATGGGCATCCGCCCGGGTGATCTCCACCTCCACCCAGTCTCCGACCTTCAACCCCGCCGCCTTGCCCAGATGCACCACACCATCGATCTCCGGGGCATCGCTGGCGGAGCGGGCGATCACCTTGCCGCCCCGGCCCACTGCATCCACCAGCACCCGCTGACGCTGGCCCACCCGGCGTTGTAGCCGCCCCCGGCTGATGGCTTCCTGCACGGCCATGAATTCGGCGCGTCGCTCTTCTTTGAGCGGCTCCGGCACCGCTCCGGCGATCGCGTTGGCGGGTGCGCCTTCGACGGCGGAGTAAGCGAAGCAGCCCACCCTGTCCAACTCTGCCGCCCGCAGAAAATCCAGTAGCTCCACAAAGTCCGCATCGGTCTCGCCGGGGAAGCCGACGATGAAGGTGCTGCGGATGGTCAGATCGGGCACGATCTGGCGCCAGCCGAGAATACGGTCGAGGGTTTTTTCGGTGGCGGCGGGGCGGCGCATGGCTTTGAGGATACGTGGACTGCCGTGCTGCAGGGGCACATCCAGGTAGGGCAGAATTTTGCCGGCCGCCATCAGGAGCAGGAGCTCGTCGATGTGCGGGTAGGGGTAGACGTAGTGCAGACGCACCCAGACGCCGAGTTCGCCCAGGGCCGCGCAGAGATCGGTGATGCGGGTCTTGAGCGGGCGGCCGTTGTGAAAGGCGGTGCGGTATTTGCGGTCCACCCCGTAAGCGCCGGTGTCCTGAGAAATTACCAGCAGTTCTTTGGCGCCACCGGCCACCAGCGCCTCGGCCTCGCGCAGAATATCGTCCGGCTCGCGGCTGACCAGCTTGCCGCGCATGCTGGGAATGATGCAGAAACTGCATGACTGATTGCAGCCCTCGGAGATTTTCAGATAGGCATAGTGGGGTGGTGTCAGGCGCAGGCCCTGGGGCGGCACCAGATCGGTGTAGGGATCGTGGGCCGGAGGGAGTGCCGCATGGATCGCGTCGAGCACCGCACTGGCCTGATTGGGGCCGGTAACGGCGAGCACCTTGGGATGGGCGCTGCGCACAAAGGCGCCGCCCGCGCGGGCACCCAGGCAACCGGTGACCACCACCTTGCCGTTCTCATCCAGCGCCTCGCCGATGGCCTCCAGGGATTCCTCCACCTCCGCGTCGATAAAGCCGCAGGTGTTGACGACGACCACATCGGCGCTGGCGTAATCCCCCACCAGCAGATAACCCTCGGCACGCAACTGGGTGAGGATGCGCTCGCTGTCCACCGTGGCCTTGGGGCAGCCGAGGCTGACGAAGCCGACTTTAGACGGCGTATTCGCGCCCGCCTTCAAAAGGTGTTGCTCACGCTGACCACTCCCGGCACCGCGCCGACGATACGCTCGACCACCTGTTTGAGATCGATGACGGCGTTGGGGCAGCCCGCGCAGGCGCCTTTCATGCGGACCCGCACGTCGCGTTCGATGATTTCCACCAGTTCGATATCGCCGCCATCGCGGTGGAGGATGTGGCGTACCGTCTGCACCGCCTCTGCGACGGCCGCAGGGTCGGGCAGGGGGTCGTCGGGACCGTAGCGTTTCTGGCGGTCGAGTCCGCGTTCGGCCATGGCCTGGGCGTGGGCGATTTTGGCCGCGGCGAGGGGGTCTTCCGCCTCCAGGGCGTCCAGTTCTTCTTCGCTGTAAAAGCGGATGGGGGATTTTACGGTTGAGCGCATGGCCGTCAATATAACATGCGGCCGCCGTCGACGACGAGGTTGTGGCCGGTGACGTAAGG
>JAKAFG010000088.1 GCA_021818125.1 Pseudomonadota bacterium
GCCCATAGGCGGTGCCACGGTGTTGTGCCCAGTCCATGGTGGTGGCGTCCACCAGAGGCAGCGTCGCCGCCCAGAAGAAGGAAAAAGTCAGAGTGATGAGCAGTAGGGGCAGAAAGTGACCGTGGGCCAGCCACAAGGAGAGAAAACCCGCCGCCGTAATCAGCGCCGCCCAGGGGACGATCCGCCGACTTCCCCAGAAGTGCGCCAGCCAGCCCCAGAGATTGGGCGCCAGCACCTTACTGAACTGCACGGCGGCGGTGAGGACGCCAATGGCCAGAGGGCCTTGGCCCTGGGCATGCAGCCATGGACCCCAGTAGGGCATGAACGCGCCCAGCGCGCAAAAGTACAGGAAATAGAAGGTGGCGAGCCAGCCCCCTTCACGGTCTGCCTGCATAACTTAGGCGGAGATGGGAGGCAGGGGTGCCTGCACGTCGGCGTTCTGGGCGCGGTGACGCATCCAGTGGTCCATGATCACCAGTGCCAGCATGGCTTCGACGATGGGGACTGCGCGGATGCCGACGCAGGGATCATGGCGGCCCGTGGTGATCACTTCGGCGGGCTGACGGTGCACATCCATGCTTTGCCGCGGGATACGAATGCTGGAGGTCGGTTTGATGGCCACGGACAACGTGAGATCTTGTCCGGAAGAAATGCCGCCCAAAACACCGCCCGCATGATTACTCTGAAATCCCGTGGGGGTTATCGCGTCTCCGTGATGGCTGCCGCGCTGCTCTACTACTGCAAAACCATCGCCGATGGCGACCGCTTTAACCGCATTGATGCTCATCATCGCCTTGGCGATGTCCGCCTCCAGGCGATCAAAGACCGGCTCACCGAGCCCCACGGGCATGCCGGTCACCCGCGCATCCACCCGCGCGCCAATAGAATCCCCTTCTTTGCGCAAGGCATCGAGAAAGTCGGCCATACGGATCGCAGCCTGGGCATCAGGACAGAAGAAGTCATTGCGGGAGATTTCCGCCGCATCAAAACCCTCGGCATGGATGGGACCCATCTGCGCCATCCATGCCTGTATGTTCACGCCAAGACGCTCGCGCAAAAACTTACGGGCGATGGCCCCGGCAGCGACCCGTGTCGCCGTTTCCCTCGCCGAGGAGCGGCCGCCCCCCCTATAGTCGCGCAGGCCGTACTTCTGCAAGTAAGTGTAATCGGCGTGACCAGGACGAAACAGCTCTTTGATTTTTCTGTAATCCTGTGAGCGTTGGTCCGTGTTGCGAATCAACAGCCCGATGGGTGTACCGGTGGTCAGACCTTCAAAGACACCGGAGAGAATTTCGACCTGATCTGTTTCCTGACGCTGGGTGGTATGGCGCGACTGACCGGGGCGGCGGCGATCCAGCTCAATCTGGATATCGGCTTCGTTGAGCGGCATGCCCGGCGGGCAGCCATCGACAATGCAGCCGATGGCTGGGCCATGACTCTCGCCAAAGGTGCTGACCCGGAAACACTCGCCGATGCTACTTCCAGCCATAAGTTATTTTTCCACTTCAATCATGGCATAAGCCGAATGATTATGAATCGACTCGAAGTTTTCGGAAGAAACCGAATACCACAGCACGCGCGGGTCTTCCTGCAGTCGCAGCGCGACGTCCCGTACCATATCTTCCACAAACTTGGGATGGTCATAAGCGTATTCCGTGACATATTTTTCATCGGGACGCTTTAGCAGACCGTAAAGCTGACAGGATGCCTCCGCTTCGATCAGATCAATAATATCCTTAATCCAGACGGTTTCGCATGTGCGCACATGGACCCAGACATGGGCACGCTGGTTGTGGGCGCCATATTCCGAAATGCTTTTGGAGCAGGGGCAAAGGCTGGTTACGGGCACCATCACCCCGACGGTCAGTTGATAGCCCACCGGGGTAACCTCTCCTACCAGTTCCACCTCATAATCCAGCATGCTCTTGACCCCGGATACGGGGGCGGCCTTCTGAACAAAGAATGGAAAGCGCATCTCCAGCCGCGCTGAATCCGCTTCCAGACGCTGCCGCATTTGTTCTACCACTGCGCCGAATCCTTCCACACTGAAGGGGCTCTCATGCGTGTTCAGGATCTCGATGAAGCGTGACATGTGCGTGCCTTTCAGGTGTGCAGGCAGACTCACGTACATATTGCATTGGGCGACGGTGGGCTGCACCGCCCTGTCACGATCCAGAACCTGCATGGGATGGCGCACGGCGCGGATACCCACCTGCTGGATAGCAATAGCCCGCGGGTCAGCGCGACCTTGTACGTCTTCCAGGACTTCAACCGCGCAATCTCTCACCGCGGGCCTCTCTTGGGAATAGCAGACTGAATCGCTCAAATACTACGCCCCGGCCGGTGACTGGGCAAGCAATGCGAGCAACTCCTTACCGGATTTCTCGATTCCTGCGGCATCCAGGCCAAAGTCTGCAAGCCACTGGTCGGCATCGCCCTGTTCGATAAAGATGTCGGGTAAACCGAGCAAGCGCATGGGCCGCACAACGCCTTCATTGAGCAGGAACTCCGCGACGGCGCCACCGGCGCCCCCCATGCGTGAGCCTTCCTCCACAGTCAAGAACGCCCGATGGCTTTGCGCCAGACTGGTCAGTAATCCCGTGTCCAGCGGCTTGACGAAACGCATATTGACGACGGTAGCGTCGAGGGCCTCACCTGCCGCCATGGCTGCCGCAGCCCGCGTACCAAAGGCGAGAATCGCGAGATCCTTACCTTCCCGCAGGACCTCCGCCTTACCGATGGGGATCTGCCGTGACAAATCCTTGTCCAGCGCCAAGCCCAGGCCATTACCGCGCGGATAGCGCACCAGTGCCGGCCCCTGATAAGCAAAGCCCGTGTTGAGCATATCGCGCATCTCCTGTTCATCTTTGGGGGCCATAATGACCACGTTAGGAACGCAGCGCGCATAGGCGATGTCAAAAGTACCCTGATGAGTAGCTCCGTCAGCACCGACCAATCCCGCGCGGTCAATGGCGAAAAGCACCGGCAGATTCTGGATGGCGACATCGTGCAGGAGCTGGTCATAGGCCCGCTGCAAGAAAGTGGAGTAGATGGCGACCACAGGGTGAATGCCATCACAGGACAGCCCCGCGGCAAAAGTCACCGCATGCTGCTCAGCGATACCCACATCAAAATAACGCTCGGGAAACAGTTGCTCAAAGCGCACCAGCCCGGAGCCCTCGCGCATGGCCGGCGTGATAGCGACCAGATGCTTTTCTGCCGCACCCTTGTCGCAGATCCAATCGCCGAACACTTGGGTGTAGCTCGGCGCCCCGGCGGGTTTCTTGATCATTTTGCCATCCGTCCGGTTAAACGGGGTCACTCCGTGATAGCCGCAGGGATCCTGCTCGGCGGGACCGTAGCCCTTCCCTTTTTTGGTGATGACATGGAGCAGGCGTGGCCCAGTGATTTTTTTGAGATTTTCAAGAGTCGGGATCAACGCGTCCAGATCGTGACCATCAATAGGACCGAAATAATGAAATCCCATTTCCTCAAACAGTGTCCCCGGCGTCACCAGCCCCTTAACGCCCTCTTCCGCTTTCCTCGCTAGTTCACGCAAGGGCGGTACGAAACTCAAGGCCTGCCCGGCCCCTTCGCGCATGGTGTTATAGAGGCGACCAGAGAGAATCCGCGTCAGGTACTGGGACACCGCGCCCACATTGGGTGAGATGGACATCTCATTATCATTGAGGATGACCAACAGGTCGGCATCCAAAACGCCACCGTTATTCAAAGCCTCATAGGCGAGGCCCGCCGTCATGGCACCATCGCCAATGATCGCCACCACCTCCCGCGATTTATGCCGCAGCTTGGCCGCTACCGCCATGCCCAATCCGGCACTGATAGAAGTGCTGGAGTGACCGGCGCCAAAGCTGTCATAGGGGCTCTCATCGCGCTTGAGGAAACCGGAGAGACCGTCTTTGATACGTAACTGGGGAAAAAGCGGGCCACGTCCGGTAAGAATCTTGTGGGGATAAGCCTGATGGCCGACATCCCAGATCAGGCGATCGTCCGGAGTATTGAATACGGCGTGCAGCGCCACGGTCAATTCCACCGCCCCCAGACAGGAAGAGAGGTGCCCACCTGTCCGGCTGACCGTTTCCAGGAGGAACTGGCGCACCGCTTTGGCCACGCCTTTCTGTTCGCTGCGTGACATCTGCCGCAGCTCGGCGGGCATAGGAATACCCTTCAACAAATCGCTCATTTATTCCGCTCTACAATGAGGCGCGCCAGGGCGCGGAGGTGGTCAGCTTCTGTCTGCCAGGGCTGCAAGGCCTCCAAAGCCTCGTCGAGCAGGCGTCGGGTATAGCTTTGCGCCTCGACAAGACCAAGCAAGGTAACAAAACTGGGCTTGTTACGGCTGCGATCCGCGCCTTGCCGCGCTTTTCCGGTCTGTTGCAAATCGCCAATCTCGTCGAGGATATCGTCCTGTACCTGGAAAGCCAGACCGACACGGTCGGCATAACGCAGCAGCGCCGCGCCCTTGGATTCTTTCTCACCAATGCCCGCGGCGCAGAGCGCCAACTGTATGGCGCAGCGAATGAGCATGCCCGTCTTATGCAGGTGCATTTGCTCCAGTGCGGGCAAGGCCAATTCATGCCCCACGGCGGCCAGATCAATGGCCTGCCCACCTACCATACCGCGCGAGCCAGAGGCCTGCGCGAGAGTCGCCAGCATCTGCACCTGCCATTCAGCCGCCACTCCCCAACCCGGCTCAGCCAACACCTGGAAGGCCTGCGCCTGCAAAGCATCGCCCACGAGAATGGCGGTGGCCTCGTCATAAGCGCGATGGCAGGTAGGCTGACCCCGGCGCAAGTCATCATTATCCATGGCCGGGAGATCGTCGTGCACGAGCGAATAGGCGTGAATCATTTCCAACGCCGCCGCGGGGCGGTCCAGATGCTCCAGTGGCACACCCAGGCAGGCACCCGTCGCGTACACCAGCAAGGGACGGATGCGCTTGCCGCCACCCAGCGTACTGTAACGCATGGCGTCATGCAGACGCGCGGGCAGTATGTGTGCCGCAGGCAGCAGTGTCCCCAGAACGCTTTCGGTGCGCTGTACCGAGCGCGTCCGGAACCGCGCAAAAGTTTCATTATTCACAGCGGCATCCAAGGTCATACGTCTTCTTCCTGAGTAAGCGGAGTGGAAACCGCGTCCTCTCCGAGTAATATTTCCACGGTCTGCCGGGCATTTTGTAACTGCGCCTCGGCGTGCTTGGATAGTTCCATGCCGCGCTGGAAAAGGGCGACAGAGTCTTCCAGACCCAACTGCCCACCTTCCAGACGGCGAACGGTCTCTTCCAAGGCATCCAAGGTGCTTGCGAAGTCTGCGGGGGCTTCCACGGGGGACGATTCATCGTTTATGCGCTTTTCCATGTTCGCCAATTAAACACTAGGCCCAGTCCTCGGGGCAAGGGATAACGAAGATTCAGACTGGACGGTACGTTCGCCAGACCCTAAAATCCGTGCCGTCCATATCTTAAAGGCTTCAGCCATGTTTCTGCAAAAGGTCGGGAGTGCTCCGAACGTAGCCGGAGATGTCACCCGCTTCGAGGTGCTCGGCGCCATCAGCGTGTCACATTTTCTCAATGACAGCATTCAATCGCTAATGCTGGCGGTGTATCCGCTGTTCAAAAGTAATTTTGACTTGAGTTTTGCGCAGATCGGGTTGATTACTCTGGCCTATCAGTTGACCGCATCCATCATTCAACCATTGGTCGGGCGTTTTACCGATCGCCATCCCATGCCCTACTCATTGCCCTTCGGCATGCTGTTTACCTTTGGCGGACTATTATTGCTATCCGTGGCTCCGAATTATGAAGTGCTGTTATTGGCGGCGGCATTGGTGGGCCTGGGTTCATCGGTATTCCATCCGGAGTCCTCGCGGGTGGCGAGGATGGCCTCTGGCGGGCGCCACGGGCTGGCGCAGTCCATCTTTCAGGTGGGTGGTAATGTGGGCTCGGCGGTGGGTCCATTGCTGGCCGCCTTTATTGTCATGCCTAACGGTCAACACAGCCTGTCGTGGTTTTCACTGACGGCGTTACTGGCCATCGTGATTCTTTCTTTTGTGGGGCGCTGGTATCAGCGTCAGCACCGTCAGCCCAAAAGGCCAGCGGCAAAGATCGTGGCGCCATTGCTGCCTCCCAAACTGGTGCGACGCAGCATTATCATTCTGGTCGTGCTGATGTTCTCCAAGTTTCTGTATCTGACCAGCATCAGCAGCTACCTGATTTTCTACCTGATGCAGCGCTTTCATATCGTGACGCAGGAAGCGCAGATGCACCTTTTCATTTTCCTCGCGGCGGTGGCAGCAGGGACATTGATGGGTGGACCGATTGGTGACCGGATTGGCCGCAAGAAGGTGATTTGGGTCTCTTTGCTGGGGATCGCGCCCTTCACCCTCGCCTTGCCCTATGTGGGCCTGACCCTGAGTGCTATTTTGACAATGATTATCGGTTTTCTGCTGGCTTCGGCCTTCCCAGCCATTGTGGTGTACGCGCAAGAATTGGTGCCCGGCAAGGTCGGGACTGTCTCCGGTCTGTTTTTCGGGCTGGCTTTTGGTCTGGGCGGGGTGGGTGCCGCATTGCTGGGGGAACTGGCAGACGTCTGGGGTATCCAGGTGGTGTATCAGATATGCGCTTTCCTGCCTTTGCTCGGTGTGCTGGCCGGATTTCTGCCCCACATATCCAGTGTGCGGGAGCAGGCGGCCTGAGCACGGCGCGCCGCCTTTACTCGGGGCTGTCGATGATTCAAGCTTACGCCCAGTGCCTGCGGAGCGTGGGCGGGTTGAATTGCGTGGGGCGGCGTTGCCGCGAGGTTAGGACGATTGGCCATCGCTGAACACAAGTTTTATTTTCTGGTTCCGGAGGAAAAGCCCCACTGGAGTGAGGGCCTACTGCCTTGGTTGCTGCTCTCCGCCCTGCTTATGGCGGCGGGTATTGTTTTCTTTGTACATATTCAGAAGCCAAAAATGCAGTCGTTACCGAATCAAACAACGGTCCACAAGACCTTCCACATCATGCCGAAACCCATTCGACCCCAGGCGCCCAGTCCAGCCAGGCCCAGAGTCGTGCCGCCCAGCAGGCCGGTAGTAGTGCCACATCGGGTCGTGCCCGCCGCACGTCCGCAGCCGAGACTGCGATCGGTGCCACAACCCCGCCGTGCCCCGGCGCGAACGCATTCTCTGCCGCAGCGGGTGACACCAGAGATGACGCCGGCATCTCCCAGTGCGCAGTCCCAGCCTTTGCCCCGTATCAGCATCGGCAGGCTGGAGCAACAAATGGATCAGGTGGCCCGCGCCGCAACGGCCAGCCCGCCGTTACCGAAGTTTGAGAACCCAAAGGGACCGGTGGCGGATTTTTATATCGCCGGATGGATACAAAAACTGGAGCGGATCGGCGATCTCAATTACCCGGGAGAGATGGTCGGGCGGCTTAAGGTTAAAGTGGTACTGAATCCGCAGGGAGACCTTCAACGCATCATCATGGAGCAGTCGTCGGGGAACAAAGCCCTGGATGCGGCAGCGGAACGGATTATCCGGCTCTCCTTCCCGTATATGCCGTTCTCAAAGCAGCTCGCAGAGCAAACCCGTAAGATAGAAATTCCGCTGAACATGCATTTTCTGGGGGTGCGGCATGTGTCGGCTGGGCGTTAACCTTAATAGGTGACAATCATAAAGCATCGGCGTCTGAGCAGACACCGATGTGGCGGTCAGTGCGTTGTGTCAGGCTGGGCGGCGATTTCTTCGCGGACTTTGTCCATATCCAGTGCCAGCGCCTGCTGAATGACTTCCTCCAGCGCGCTGGCGGGCAGTGAACCTGCCTGCGAGAAAATCCCGATCTGCTGACGGAAAATAGTCAGCGTAGGAATGGAGCGAATCTGGAAAGAGCCAGCCAGTTCCTGTTCC
>JAKAFG010000089.1 GCA_021818125.1 Pseudomonadota bacterium
CGCATAAAACTCATGGACTTGACACGAATCCGCTTACTGATCAGATCCTGTGTCGCACTGCGCCCCCAACTGCCGCTCTCATCACTGCCGCGCGCCAGAATTTCCAGATTATCCTCCAGCGCCCCCATCCACGGCAGCATTTTTTCTTCCTCCGTGCCGGGCAGGAAGCCGATCTCATCGCCCACCGGTACCGTCGCGCGGGTGATGATCACCTCCGAGTAGCGCTTCTGCTCGAAAATCTGATGCAGCGCCGCCGCCAGCGTCAGCAGCGTCTTACCCGTACCCGCATGACCCAGCAGGGTGACAAAATCAATGTCCGGATCCATGAGCAAATTCAAGGCGAAATTCTGCTCCGGATTACGCGCCAAAATGCCCCACACCGCATGCCGGTCACTCCGATAATCTGTTATGCGCTCGATAATGGCGTGTTCCGGATGCACTTCACGGACAATCGCGGCAAAGTCCTCGGCCGTTCCTTCCAGTGTGTTGAGTGCGATAAATTGATTGGGGTGCCAACTCTGAATGGCGGGGCCGCTGATTTTGTAATAACTCCGCCCGCTCTCCTGCCAGGCGTCCAGATCACGACTATGCAGCTCCCAGAAATCGGCGCTCAGCGTCTCTGCACCAGTGTAGAGCAGGTCTACATCGTCCAGAGCACGATCGTTCTGGTAATCTTCCACCCGGATGCCGAGGGTGCGCCCCTTGATGCGTAAATTGATGTCTTTGCTGACCAGAATCACATCCTTTTCGGGATGGCGATTCTGTGAGGCCAGAGTCACGGCGAGGATCTCATTGTCCGCCTTGCCACCAGCCAGGTCTTCCGGCAGCACCTGCTGATGTGCGGCAGTCTGGAAATAAAGCCGTCCCTGAGCATAAGGCAGTACCAAACCCTGATCCAGATCAGCCGTATCCGTCAGCATCTCGTCCAGATAACGGCTAACCTGACGCACATTGCGTGCCTGCTCACTCAGACCCTTTTTGTGCTGATCCAGCTCCTCCAGCACGATCATCGGCAGCAGGATGTCGTGTTCCTGAAAACGGAATAGCGCTGATGGATCGTGCATCAGCACGTTGGTGTCCAGAATGTAGAGACGCGCCCTCACTTCATTTAAGCCTGCCACTTCCCGGCGACTCATGGTAACTGCTTGACGATTTGCAGCATGGCGGCCGCATGTCCGGCGGCCTTCACTTTACGCTCGACGTAGGCGATTTTGCCTTCCCGGTCGATCACGAAAGTGCTGCGTTCAACACCAATACCCACCTTGCCGTAATTGTTCTTTTCCTTGAGCACATCAAAGGCCTTGCAGAGTGCTTCCTCGGTGTCGGCCAGGAGCGGGAAAGGAAAGTTAAACTTGCAGGCAAACTTTTCATGGCTGGCGACGGTATCTCGGGAAACACCGAGAATTTCCGCGCCAGCGGCCTGAAATTCCTGGTAAAGTGCCGTGAACTCCTGCCCCTCTGTCGTACAACCCGGCGTGTTATCTTTAGGGTAAAAATAGAGCACCACGACCTTCCCGCGCAGGTCATCGAGGCTGATGGACGATGCCTTACCATAGGCTGCGGCATGAAACCGGGGTGCAGGTTGACCGACGGTGATGGTTTCTGAGGACATGAGGAACTCCTGAGTGGGCCTGACTGAAAATCTAGCGCGGCAGATGGGGCGCTGTCCAGGGAAGCAACACAAGGCCATTGCTTGCACCCTCCCCGCCTTCTGCTCTAGCATGACTTCATGACGCATTTATCACCCCCCCGCCCCCTCGCGGCGGAAGTTTCCGATGCCGAGGCAACGCAGCGTCTCCGCGCTATCGGACAGCGCATCACCCGTTTACGGGTAGCGGTCTTCAAGACACTGCTGGAAGCTGAGCAACCACTGAGTCACCCCGAGGTACGGCAACGTCTGGAGGCGTCGGAAACTGGGGCGATTGACCGCGTCAGCCTCTACCGTAACCTGGAATGGCTGGTACAGATCGGACTGGCCCACCGGATCACGGCAGATGACCGGGTCTGGCGCTTTAGCGCCCGCCGTGAAGAAACGGCCACCCAACACCCGCATTTCCATTGTGTCTCTTGCGGCCAGGTGTTTTGTCTGCCCGAAAGCAACGTACCAGCGCCCCCCTTGCCCGCCGATTACTCCATGATTGAAATGGAGCTGGTGGTCAACGGGGTCTGCGCCCACTGCGGGAAGGAACCGCCGAAAAAACTCGATAAAAAAGTCATTGCCTTATAACGCGGCGTGTTGCGCCTCGCCCGCCACCATGATGATCAGTCCTCCAGCTCTTGCGCGTTCACCTTCGGCACATTCTGCAAAGGCGGACGTTCCCAATCGTAATCACTGGTATTGCCGCCCCGTTGTTCGTGTGCCTGATAGCGCTGGTACGCATGCACTTTTGCCACCTCTCTCTGTAATTCCAATTCGGCGCGGGCAAAATCCATCGGATGAACCGCGGCCTTCGCTAAGGTGCTTTGCGCGTCTTTGATGCGCTCCTTGCTATCCTGAATATCAATATCCATGATCCGCAGACTGGCATTGGCGAGAATAGTCACGATATCGGGCTGAATCTCCAACAGCCCGCCCTCCAGAAAAAGAATCTGTGCCTGACCGTCGGCTTGGGTAATACGCAACTCTCCGGCACGCATCCCTGACAGCAAGGGCGCATGCCCAGGCAGTATTCCGATCTCGCCCAGTTCCGCCGGCACTGCCGCAAAACGCGCCAGTCCGCTGTATACTTCGCCATGGATATCGACCACATTGATACGGAACGTTCTGTTCTGTTGCATAGTTATTCCTTTTCTGAAAGCATCGCCAAAAATTGTGCTTCAGTGAGCTGTTTCAGACCCAGCTTTACGGCTTTTTCCGCCTTGCTGCCCGCTTCTTTCCCGACAATCACATAGCTTGTTTTAGCAGAAACGGAGCTGCTGACTTTCCCTCCCGCGTTTTCTATGGCGGTTTTGGCCTCTTCCCGGGTCATACTATCCAAAGCACCGGTAAGCACCAGGGTCATCCCCTGAAAACGCCCGCCTTTTTGCGGCTGGACCGCTTGCCACTGTACTCCCGCCGTGCGCAAAGCGGCAATAACGTCACGGTTATGGGGCTGGGCAAAAAAATGTACGATAGATTCTGCCACGATGGGTCCCACATCGGGAATATTCTGCAAAACCTCCGGCGTTGCGGCCATTAAGGGGGCCAGATCCCCGAAATAGGCCGCCAGAGATTTGGCCGTGCTTTCCCCCACCTGGCGGATACCCAGGGCGTAGAGGAAGCGAGGTAGGCTGGTATGGCGGGAATGCTCTATTTCCGCCAGCAGTTTTTGGGCGGAGCGACTGGCCATGCGCTCCAATCCGCAAAGTGCTGCTTCGTCCAGATGATAAACATCGGCTACGGAGTGCACCAGACCTTGCTCGACCAGTTGCTGCACGAGTTTCTCGCCCAGGCCCCGGATGTCCATGGCCTTGCGCGAAGCGAAGTGCTCGATAGCGCCCATCCGTTGCGCCGGGCAATACAGCCCACCCATGCAGCGGTGCGCCGATTCGTTGGCCAGACGCAAGACTTCCGAGTCACAAACCGGACAACGCAACGGCATTTGCCAGGGCTGTGCTGCCGCTGGCCGCTCTTCCTTGAGCACCATGACCACTTCGGGGATCACATCCCCGGCACGGCGTACCAGTACCGTGTCGCCCACGCGAATATCTTTACGATCCACTTCATCTTGATTATGCAAACTGGCGCGGCTCACGGTCACGCCGCCCATCTGCACGGGCCGCAAGACAGCCACCGGAGTAATCACGCCGGTGCGCCCTACGGAAGCCAGGATATCTTCGACCACGGTACGCTCTTCGTGGGCCGGAAATTTATAGGCAATGGCCCAACGCGGTGCGCGGGCGGTAAAGCCTAACCGTTCCCTGGCTGCCAGATCATCAATCTTGAACACAAGACCATCTATTTCAAAAGGCATGCCTTCGCGTGATTTCTGCATTTCATTGAAATAGCTTTCGCATTCCGCAAGATGGTGAACACTACGCAAGTAAGATGTCACTTCAAAACCCCAGACAGAAAGGCTGTGCATCACCGCGCGGTGCGACTCTCCCAGTGGCGCGCTGCTTTCTCCCCATCCCCAGGGGAAAAACGCCAGGGGACGCTTCGCCGTCACTTTGGAATCCAGTTGCCGCAGGCTGCCCGCTGCCGCATTGCGCGGATTGGCGAAGGGATTCTCTCCCCCACGCAGTCGCTCTTCATTCAATCGCTGGAAAGCCGCCACGGGAATCACCACCTCCCCGCGCACCTCCAGTAGGTCCGGCCAGCCCTTGCCCGCCAGTCGCAGAGGAATGTTGCGGATGGTACGGACATTGGCGGTAACCTCCTCACCGGTTTGACCATCTCCGCGGGTTCCTGCCTGCACCAGCTCGCCATCCAGGTAACGAATGTTGACCGAGAGGCCATCAAATTTGGGTTCAGCGCTAAGCGGAATATCCTCGCGGCCAAGCCCCTTCTGCAGACGCGCCAGCCAGTCGCCAAAACCACCCCGATCAAACACATTGTCGAGAGAGGTCATTGGTACCGTATAGCGTACTTCCGCAAACACCTCCAGAGGGGCTGCCCCTATCCTCTGGGTCGGCGAGTCGGCGCTTTGCCATTGCGGATTGCGGTCCTCCAGGGTGCGGAGTTCGCGCAGGTGCGCATCATACTCTGCGTCACTCAGGGTCGGTGTATCTTCCTGATAGTAGGCTTTATTGGCAGCCATCAATTCGGCACGCAAGTGCTGGATACGCTCGAAGTCAGTAGGGTTGCCCCGCTCCACCGCCCTCTCCTTCTGTAAAAACTGGAAACATTTGCCGCGCCAGCATATCGCAAATGCACTTTCTGGTATAATCCACCAGGCATTCGCTACAGCCCCTCTCACTGGACGAAGAACCTATGGCCCTCACCCTTTTTGATCTGGACAACACCCTGCTTTCCGGCGACTCCGATCATGCCTGGATGGAGTTTCTCGGCAGCCGCGGCATTGTCGATACTGAACGCTTTAACCACCTCAATGATCGGTTTTATGCCGAATATCAGGCTGGCACTTTAGATATTCAGGCATTCCTGGATTTTCAGTTGGCCCCCCTGGCGGCGCATCCCCGTGCCCATCTTGACGCCTGGCACCAGGAATATCTGCAGGAACGGGTGCTGCCGATGATTTCCGATCGCGCGCGCGCCCTGGTAGAAGATCATCGCCAGCAAGGTGATACCCTGGTCATCATTACCGCGACCAATCGCTTTGTGACAGCACCCATTGCTGAAGAACTGGGCATCGTCCATCTGCTCGCGACGGAACCCGAAGAGACGGCATCGGGTGACTTTACCGGTCGTAGCGTCGGTATTCCCTGCTTTCAGGCGGGCAAGGTGCAACGCTTGCGTGACTGGATGGAAGCGGCGGGACTGGAATGGGCAAGCACACTGCGGAACAGCACCTTTTACAGCGACTCGCACAACGATCTGCCTTTGCTGGAAACCGTCACGCATCCGGTCGCCGTTGACCCGGATCCGCGCCTGCGCGCCATCGCCGAAGCGCGGGGCTGGCCCATTCTTTCGCTGCACCCGGCGCGAGTCGAATAATTCGTCTGGGTATGGTTAAGGCGCGTATTCGAGTCTAACACCACCGCCCCTTACAGTTCGGCCCCGCCACCATCGAATGCCGGCAGTGCAGCCTAAGCAGTCGTCCAGCGGCTTGACCATCGTGTTCTCAAAACTCGTCACCATGACTGGAAACCGTAGGCTGCCTACTGAGAATAATTTTCGATAATTGCAACCCATTGATTTACTGTGCGGCAATGATCATCATTTGAAGCCTCTCGAAAACGCCCGTTGCGAGATGGGCATGTCATGCGATGCCGTTTTGTGACAGGCGCGTGACCCATGTGCAGATTGTGCGTACAATAAAAGCAATGAAAATCACCTACGACCCGGCAAAAAATGCCCACAACATTCAAGAGCGCGGCCTCAGTTTTGATCGGGCGGTAGATTTTGACTTCCACACCGCGCTCTATCGCGTGGACGACCGCCACGAGTATGGCGAGACCCGGATCCGGGCTATGGGGAAATTAGATGGTCGCTTATATGCGCTGGTCTTTGTGGAACAGACCGCCGGTATTCGAGTGATCAGTTTTCGGAAAGCGAATCGCAGGGAGATCAAGCGTTATGAAAGCAGCAGACATTCATCGGGAGTCTGAGAACGGCAATCCAGAATGGACGATGGAGGATTTTGCCAGTGCCCATTCGTTTAGCTCCCTGCCAGGTTCTTTGCAGGCCAAGCTATCCACGCGAGGGTCGCAGGAGGCTCCAGTCAAGGAGCGCGTTACCATGCGGCTCTCACCAGAGGTTGTTGCCCGCTTCCGGGCATCAGGTCCAGGTTGGCAGAGCCGCATTGATGCAGCGCTGAAGGAATGGTTGGAGATACACCATAGGGTATAACAGTGCGTAGCTGAACGTATGGGGTTTTGTGGAAACTGAAATCTGGACGGGTTTCTGGACAGATTCAGGGCCGGAAATGGCCCAGAAAGTGTCCAGAAACCAAGTGTTCAAAAAATGTTCGTTTTACGGACAACAAAATATACGATACAGCAAGGCCAAGCAAGAGCAGCGGAGATAACTCCAAGCACGCTGCGACAGCTGGGTATGGGGTTTATGACCACGCCATCGTTGATTGATGGGCCGTATAAGCGGACCAACTTCCACACCTGCAGCCAACGTCAAAGCCTTATCCGCCTTCTAATTACCTCTTGGACCTGCTGTCCTGGAAGGCGAGGCATCGTCAGTTGCCGTGACTGCAGCTGAAATAGTTGAAACAAACGGTTGCGCAAGTTCATTGATTTCAATGTGATATCTTTCCGCCGCACCCAGGTCTACGAACGATTGGTGGTGTAAATATACCGAGCCATAGCCAGAAGTGATGGCACATATCACTAGATAAGCAACACTCTTTGAGTGTTTCATAATTAATCCCTTCATAAAGTTAATGTGCAATTTTAGTCTGGCCTCTTGTGAACGCGGGCCTGTGTTTTAGGGCTTGGAATGGGTCCCGTCAGGATTCGGAATTTAAAGTACGTTAGCGTCCAGAGAGCATGTTGAGCGTGATACTGTCCGAAACGACTCCATTTTGGAAGGGAGATAGAGCCCTGTACGAAAGTAATGAAAACAGCATTCTGGATACGTGTCACCATTCGTACACCGTTTTCGGTCGCGGTGGTCACAGCGTAAGGCTGTAATGTTGGGATAGAGACTTCACATAACGACTGCAGACAGGGAGAGCCCATGTGTCAGATACTGCAAATATAAGCGGTTGTAGGCCTTCTCAGAAGCTTAACGTACTTTAAATTCCGAATTCTGGCGGGACCCCTATCAGGGAGTCGCTTGCATAGTTCCTCCTGGCAGAGCAACCCAACGTGTTATCACGTTATTTTGATATCGGTAGATAAACTCGAGGAGTTCCATTGAAAGATATTGTAATATATTTTTGCACTACACCAGTTGGAACCTTAAATGTAATATTGTTGTGTACACACTCTCCGGGATTTAGTTCAGTGCCATACAACCCAAAATGCGTCGCCGACCCGGAATACTTTATACCACTCATACTATGCATTGACCAATACATGTGGGATGTTGACTTCGGTTGTCTTGAAACATTGCATACAGTTATCTTATCTACCCTTTCTCCATAAGAGTTGCCGCCCGAACCATTTCCCACAATAACGCCAACCGTTAAACCATATCCGCCGGCGTCTGTCAAGGTAGTTGTCGCGTCTCCCATTTTTTAAGCGGCCTTTTTATCCTGTCGCTGCGGGTTCAGATCTACCGCCCCGACAGGTGTCCAATTGCGTGTGCCGCCTGACCAGCGCGCAGG
>JAKAFG010000090.1 GCA_021818125.1 Pseudomonadota bacterium
CAGAAGCGTTTGCAGGGCCGCGGCCACATCCTCATCCCGCATGTCGGCCCGGGCGAGATTCTCCACCAGCTGCATCTCCAGACGGTCGTTGGCGCTCTCCGACCTGGCGATGACGGCCGGAATACGGCTGAGATCGTAACCCTTGCGGGCGCACGGCTGTCCGCTGTCCAAAGCCATTCGAGCCGCCCGCCAGCGGCGCTCGCCAGCGATGATCCGGTATTTTCCCTTCTCCAGGGCCTCAACGGTAATGGGCTGGAGCACGCCATGCTGCAGGATGCTGGCGGCGAGGTCCTCCAGCCCCTGGCTCTCCGGGGTGGCCCCCTCCATGCTGCGCCGGGGCTGGTTGGGGTCCGGCTGAATGGCATCCAGGGGCAGGTAGAGCGCCACCAGGGTGGGTTTCCCCACGTCCTCGGGCGCAACCTGCAGGGCGACGCGGGCCGCGTCCAGATTGAGCCCTTTCAGTAGAGATTCCTTCACGACACCCCTCCTTCCGCCTGCTCCTGCTGCGCCAGAATTTCCTCTGCATCCTCCGGCTCGGGAATCTCCCGTAGATCCGGATCGTCGTCATCGTCGGGCACTCCCGCCAGCAGACCATCAAAAGCCTGATACCAGGCATCCTGCTGGGCCGTATCCCGGCACACCTCCCAGTAGGGCAAGCCGCGTCGCAGGCCGGTACGGACATCCTCCCGCTCAAAAAGCTGTTGCGGCAGTATCCAGTCAGGGAAGTGCTCCACCAGCTCTTTCGCCACCGCATGGTTCTTGGGGGAGTTGGCCTTGAGGCGATTGATGAGCACCTTGAGCTGTAACTTGGGGTTGGCCGGACGGATCTGGTGGAGATTGGTCTGGACCAGCGAGACAAGGCCCTGGGTCCCCAGGGCATCCGGGGTGACCGGAATCACGTGCAGATCGGCCACCATCAAGGGCGCAATCTGGCGCACATTGGGCGCCGGCGGGCAGTCGATCACCACCAGGTGGTAGTTTCCTTGTCCACTGTCCAGGTTTTCCAGGCGGCGCAGCGCCAGAATGGCCGTGTCCATCTCATCGTCCACCACATCCAGCGCGGCTGATGCCTGGAGGAAATCGAATCCAAAGACCGGCGAGGTCTGCACAGGAATTTTCCGGTCGGGGTACCACAGGTCCAGCACCGTTCCTTCTTCGGTCTGGTGACGGTCTCCGTCGCCGGTGAGCAGAAAAGTCGCGCTCCCCTGTTGGTCGAGATCGACAAACAGGACGCGGTAACCCATGGTATGGGCGTGAATGGCCATGTGTACGGCGAGGGTAGTCTTACCTACCCCGCCTTTCTGATTCGCAAAAGCAAAGATCTTGGGCTGCATCGAAAGTCCTCCAGTAATTACCCTGAACAGGTATAGCATTCGTCCGTTGCGATCCGTTTACAGGGCCAGCACGGATCGTCTCGTCGTCTCTACCGCCGCAAAATTTCCTGCACAATGGCCGATACACTGACCCCCTCGGGCAGTTGGGCGAGTTTGGCAGCTGCCTCCGGGGTCAGCGCAATGGCAACAGGCTCGTAGGGCGGCTCCGGTACGGGGCGGCTGGCCCGGCGCAACCCCATGGTCCGCAGTTGGGACACCGAAAGCCGGACCAGTTCCTGGCTCACCCGCGCCGCTCTGGCGTTGGCGTCTACCTGGTATGGTTCGGCCAGCAGGTCCCGTCGCAGCCGGGGAATGATGCGACTCTTCATCCGTTGCCCCCATAGGGGTTTGCCTCGGAAGGCATGGCCGGAGAGGAGGATGAGACCACCTGATCCAGACCGGCACCCACCAGATTGACCCCATGCCGGTAGGGTCCCGGGAATACCAGGTCATTCGTGACCACCACGTTGAAGGCGTAGCCCGGACGGATCGTGAGGGTTGGCGCGATATTGATGTACTTCTGGAAGAGTTGCGCTTCCGCCTGCCCGAAAGTCTGCGCGAGGGCTTGCTCCCCATTCTGCAGGGCTTCATTCCCCGTTACGCCTGTGGTATTGGTGGTCGTGCTGGTCGGACTCGCCATGGCCATGCCCACGTCGATGAAGGACAATAGCAGGGCATTCTTGAATATCTCCCAGGTGTGATTGTTCACCAGATCCTTGAACCCGGCGTATCCCCGGGGAGAGGTGCCCGGCATCTGCGACAGGCGGATATAGGTACCATCGGGAAACTCGACGCGGGTCCATTCCACCCCGACACGGGTCTGTCCCATGGCGGCACCCGAGCGATAGTAACCAATGAGCTTGCTACCTGCCGGAATCAGCACAGAGGACGCATTGAGGCTGTTGTACACCGGATGGGCGACCACCGCCGCCACCTGGCCTGCGAGGTCCGACTTGATGCCCGTCTCCAGAATGGCCGGGATCACGGTGCCCTGGAGCAATTCATAAGGGCTTACCTCGCGCCGGTCCAGGTGCGAACTGTATATTCCGTGCTCTTTATTTTTATTCGTCATCAGGGCAATGGACTTCGCCAGGGTCAGTGCATCCGCCGGATGTTCCGAGGTGGATTGGGTAGCGGCAACAGTGGGACTCAAGGTGTTTCCTCCGCCCCAGGACACCACAGATCCCCAGTGTCCTCCCTGCCCGCTGATAGCTTGCTCAAACGCGGTATCCTGGGGGCTCGGCTGGGATACCGTCGGTGCCGTCGTGCTCGCAGGCTGAGCACTCACCATTGAGCGGGTGGGTGCCGTTCCCGTTGTCATCCTGGCCCCCGGCGCGGTGAGGTTTGGCTGCTTCTTTCCCGGCATGATCTGCGGGGCGCTATGGACTTTTTCCTCGGTCGGGCCCGATGGGGCGCCGAACCCATGTAACTTGTCGATGGCAACAAAGCCCACCCCGCCTACCACGACCGCGCCCAGCACGGCATACGCCACGATTTTCCCGGATTTCAGGTGCGCGCCCAGGGTTTTCTTGTCCGGGATAATGGGTCCGCGAACCTTCCTAGCGGGCCCCTCCCCCATGGGGGTTTGATTGTCTGCCATGATAACTCTCCTTAGCTGTGCCCGTGGATGAGCTTCACCACTTTCCCGCTGCCGCCTTTACCGGCCAGCAAGAGAATCTTGTGCGGCACGCCATCTACGATGTAGTAGTCGTCCCGGAACGTGGTATTGACGATGGCGTTTTGACCGGCGGCGTTCTCCGCCAGAACGGACGGAATACCGCCATGGCTGCCCTGGCCGGGCCGGAACTGGATGAAGGTCTGCTTGCCATCATCGAAGACCCGTAGCGGCTCTATGGACCGGCAAGCGCTGCTGCTGAACCAGCCACCCCCGGAACAGTGCATCTTCCAGTCGAAATTCAGGTCGGCGGCGTTGATGGAAGGCAACACGGCCACGGTTTGCCGTTCGACTTTCCGGGCAAACGCCCGGTGGGCTGAGGCATCCTGCTTCCAGCTGTGCACGATGGCCCCCGGATAGTAGAAGCCGATCATGGGCGTGTACTTCGTCCGGTCGGAGGTGACTTCGATCACGTAGTTCATGGGCTTGCCCGAAGGCGTGGTGCCCGTGACCACGAGGTTCGCGTGCAGGCCCGCAAACCGGGGCGTCACGGCCAATTCCGGCTGATCTCCCGCCATGAGGGGGTCCACTTGCCAGTAGGCTGGCGACAGCCCGATCGCCTTGGGTTCGGTCATGCCCGTCCGCAATGCGATGATTGAGGTATGCAAGGGCGTCGTTACCAGTGTGGGCAGGGATTGACCGTAGGCATAGACGACCTCCCCATCAGTCCCGGCAATGGGCGGCAAACTCTGGGTCTTGCCCGCCTCGTAGGCTGCTACCAGCGCCTTTTCCATGGCTGCTTTGGACCGAGCGGAGATCCGCCCCTCGGGAGGCGTCGCAATGGCCTTCTCCCAGATTTCCGTAGAGGATTCGTGGGATGACACGTCAGTGCCATCTGTCCCCATGGCCTGTACATGAGGCTGATCGAGGGCAGGCACCACGTAAGGGGCATTGGCTCCCCCACTCATTGGCGGGACCTTCCCCGGAATCCCTTGCGGAGCCGGAGTCACCACCCCAGCGAACACTGTCCCACTGAAACCCAGGAGTGATGCGGCTACCGCCGCGGAAAGGATGGTATTGCGCATGATGATTCTCCTTACTTACGGGATGACGTTCCAGGTGAAAGACGTGATGAAGATGCCGAAGGGGTCTACCTTGAGGACGGCGGGATTGCTGGAGGGCGGCTGAACCCGGTAGGTTACCGTGCCCTCATACTCCCGCTGCCACTGGATGGACCCGCTTGCCCCATACTGTGTCTCGGTCCATTGCACCTGCATGGTGCCCCCCGCGGCGGTTGGGGTACCGATGGGCAGGACGGAAGTGATGTCCACCGTTCTGCCCCCTTCATTCTTGGTGAAGTTGGAATAGGGGTTGTGCCGCTCGAAGTAGGCGGTGAGCTGCTGGCTCTCTTTGTTGCCCACAATGTTGTAGGTGGATTTGTAGATCTGCTTCTCGGCAGGTACCACGGGGAGACGTTCCCGCACGTCCCGTACCCAATGGGCAAGAACGTGACGAACCACGGGCAGATCGAAGGTCCCGGACTGTACTTCCTGGGCTAAATGCACGTCCTGCCCCAGATGATTGACTTCCACCACAAAGGGCACGACATGCACCCGGTCGGCCTCGTAGACCATTCCCGCGCCAAACATGGCTGCGATGCCCAGGGCGATGAGCGCCACCACCCGCCAGTTTCTGGCATGGGCGATGTAATCCCCGTTCCTTTCCAGCCACTCCCGGCGTGCCACCAGGTAGTGCTCCATTGTCTCCTTCGCTTTTGCTTCCTGCTCTGCCATGAAGGATTCTCCTTTCCAAAGGCCAAAAACCGATTCCTGCTCTGGTATAGCCAGCGAAAAAGGCGATCGGCAGGGCTACGCCCAGCGGTTTCTCGGATCCCTGCCAAGGCTGTGGGGAAACACCAGAAATCCCGCTGCAATATCCTGCGGACCTGCCCCGAAATTGTTCTTGAAAAACCGGAGGAATGACCATGTCCTCCTCATCGTTCACCCCTGCGCGGCTGATTTTCCGGATTTTTGGGCAGTCAGCGGCGTGTTGTGAACCAGAAGAAATTTGTCCCCTATCAGGGCAAAACTCCCATGGATGTAGGGAATATTGGCGATCTGCAGGAGCAGATGGATGGCGGGAACCTGGCGATCGTAGGGCAAGTGCTCCCCGATCATGGCATAATCGGGGCCGCTAAACTGCAACTGGATATGCAGCGTGTGGGCCAGATATTCCAGTGCGCCGCGCTCCGACAGACGATACCGCGACGGCAACACCACAAGCTGATGTATGGAGACCGGGACCTCTTGCAAGGTAACCTTCGGTGTAGGCTTCCTGACCACTGGCAAGTGCAGTACCACAGAAGTGGAGCCCACGACCTGTGGCACAGAGCCCACACCACACCCTGTCGATACCGCTACGCTCGCCGATAGCACACCGGCCAAAGCTGCCGCCAAAGGCTTGGACGTCACTGCGTACCACATAGGTCACTCCTCGCTTTTCAATGAAACAATGAAAATCAACTGAACCTTGCGCGTATTTTTGCAAGGCGGGTGGGCGGACGTTTCCACGGTGATGGTTCTGGACCGGACTGAATCTCTTCAATGGCGGTAATCCGGCGACCGGCAGGGTGTTTCCTGTCACGGGCAATCTGTATCACCACATTCACCGCTTCCCGGATCAGATCTTTCTGCGACGGAACGCCGGCTTCCTGACAAAGCTGGTCGAGACGCAACAATGCGGCCTGCGGGTTATTCGCGTGCAATGTGGCCAGTCCACCCGGATGTCCGGTGTTCCACGCTTTCAGCAAGGCCAATGCCGCCCCATCGCGCACCTCGCCCACGATGATTCTGTCGGGGCGGTAACGCAGCGTGAGTTTCAGCAGTTTGGTATAATCCAAACCAGAATCTTCATAGGTCAGCATGGACGACGTATTAGGAGCAGAGCATTGCAGTTCAGCCGTATCCTGAATAAGCACCAGACGCTCATTTAATCCGGCCCGCTCGGATATTGTGTGCAGGATCGCATTCACCAATGTGGTTTTTCCTGACCCGGTTGAACCGCTTATTACGATGTTTTTATGGTCGACGACCGCCTGGATGATGTCCGCATATTGCCCGGCGGTGATAATGCCTTTCTCGACGTAGTTGTCCAGCGTAAAGACTTCGCGCGACGGTAAACGTATGCAAAACGTAGGCTGCGGCATAATCGGCGGGATGGCCCCGGCAAAGCGTGCCCGTAAAAACTCATCCGGCATGACACCTTCAACAACGGGTTTACCAACGGACACTACGGTTCCCCGGTAGTCGGCCATGAGAGACAAGAAATTCATGGCTTTTGCAGCCGGCATTACTGTCAGTTCCGTGATACCCGACCCGTGCCGTTCAATCAGCACTTTGCCATCATCATTCAGCATGATCTCGACGGCTTTGGGATCGTCAAAAACCGCACAGATAGCCTCGCCCAGAATCCGACGCATCTGCTCGACAAGTCGGGAGTGAGCTTCGATCTTGGCTTTGTTGATGGCGTGGATGGTTCCTCCGGGACTACTCATCGACCACCTCCGCGACCGGCTCCTCCACTTGAATCCGCTGTTCCAGCAGTCGGGCAATCCGTCGTAAGGCCAGGGGTCGATCTCCATCGAAGCCCAGCTGGGCCACCTGCTTCAGAAAGCGCTCGTAGCGCGTGAGGGCAGAAGACTGCACCGCCTCTGCCTCATCCAGCACTGGTTCCGGCAGGTGCAGGAGCATGAGCTTGATGAACATATCGAACATGGCCACGAAGGTATCCAGTTCGGCCTGGATGGCTTCCACTTCTCCCCGAAGGGCCAGGAACGTTGCGGACATACGCCGCTCGAAACCGCGCAATTCTCCGTCTTCTCCTGAATCCAGGCTCTCGATGCCCCGCAAGGCGTAATCCGTGACAAGGGCCGCCTTGGAGACCTGCTTCTCACGGGCTTCCTTCTCGATGCGCTCGGCGTAGCGGCCGACGAGCTTCACTTGTGCAAAGACTGTAGCCATGAGTTTCTCCAATCTGATTTCCTGCTGTGGTATAGCCAGCGGAAAAGGCGATCGGCAGGTCTTGGTGGACCGCGAGGGCTGTGCCTGCGCGGAGAGAGGATTGACGCCCGTGTGTTGCCGGATTATGTGTATATTCCATTGCCGTATACTATGGAGTCGCCCAATATGGAAAAGGCCACTATTTTTCAAAGCAACCGCAGCCAAGCGGTACGCCTACCCAAAGCCATCGCCTTCCCCGCCGATGTGAAGCGCGTGGAGGTGCTCGTCATGGGCCGGGCGCGGATGCTGATTCCTGCGGGAGAATCCTGGGAAAGCTGGTTCGATGGCGAAGGGGCCAGCGCAGATTTCATGGAACATCGGGAGCAACCTG
This sequence comes from Pseudomonadota bacterium, assembly GCA_021818125.1. Classification (GTDB taxonomy): domain Bacteria; phylum Pseudomonadota; class Gammaproteobacteria; order Acidithiobacillales; family Acidithiobacillaceae; genus Acidithiobacillus. The sequence goes on from JAKAFG010000090.1 coordinate 7,378, forward strand.
CCGATCAGGTCCGGGAGTCCCTGTGATCAACTACCTGCTGGATACCAACATCTGCATTTTTACCATCAAGCGCAAGCCGCCGGAGATCCGGGAACAGTTCCGCCGGCATCACGGACAAATGGCCATCAGCGCGGTCACCTTGATGGAGCTGATCTATGGTGCGGAGAAGTCACAAGCACACCCAACCTGCGGGAGTTCTAGCGGGTTCCCGGATTGCGTGTCGTGGATTGGGTGCAATGATTTGGTGACTGGATCGTCAAGAGAAGCTGGGCCATTGTTCCATGGGATACATGATGCTTTCTGGGCGGGTCTGCAGGCAGATTACGATCTCAACCAGGGCTTCGCGCAGCAGCCGCAGCAGCAGGACGGTGACTTCCTTTCGCAGTTCATGAGTTCTGGCTTTGGCCGGACGATTGAGATGGGCGCTGGATTTGGGATAGGGGATGACCTGATCAACCGAATTTTTTGATGCTGCACTGGTTCCTGACG
>JAKAFG010000091.1 GCA_021818125.1 Pseudomonadota bacterium
CTGTACCCCCAGTCCCCCAGGCACCAGAAAGGCCATGCTGCGCAGGGCTTGCCCCAGGCTTTCCATGAGCAGCGCCGCCCAGAAGGGAATGGGATGCCCGAGCAGCCAGAAGGTAAACCAGACCTCTGCGGTGCCTGCCAACAGACTCGCCAGTTGCCAGAAATTGGCCGGAAGCAGGCCCCAGCGGCGGGCATAGAGTCTGCGAATTTCGGCATCCAGATATTGCGGATCGCCTATGAGCGCGAGCAGGTCCTTGCCACCCAGGAGTTTTTTCATCAGCATCTGTAAAACAGTGAACAATCCCCAGTGCCGCTGCATCCAGACAAAGACCACCAACAGCGGCAACACCAGCGCCAAAAGAAACACCACATCCAGTTGCAGATGACGATCACTTACCTCGTAACTGAGCACCAGGAGTCCCGCGAGCGTGAAAGCAAACTGGCTCAAGAGGGTCAAAGTGACTTCGACCATGACACTAGCCCCGGCGATGTAACCGGGAACGCCATGACGAGTCAAGAGACGTACACCAAGCATCTCACCGCCCACCCGTGCCACCGGCAGAAGACCGTTGACCGCCTCGCGGACCAGCGCGACCCATACTAAAAACCAGTAGCGGGCGCGCGCTTCACCGCGCAGCAGCCACTTCCAGCTCAGCACATCCAGAAACTGCGGCAGCAGGTGAAAGGGGAGAAGCCAAAGCAGGCCCCAGCCGGCTACCGCCAACAATTTCACAATGTCGGAAACGCCGGCCTGCACGATCAGGAAGACAGACAAGCCCAGGCCGAGCAGACCAGCCGCCAGAAACATGAGATTACCTTTCTGTTTTAACAAATTAGCTGCCTTCGTCCTGCGCGATACCGTCTTCGCGGGGTGACTGGGTGAAGAGCAGCAGCAGAGCCGGAAGCACAATCAGAATGCACAGCAACACAATGGCCAGCGCGAGGCTCAGTGCCTCGCCGAGACTGGCCATACCGGGATCGCGGGAAACCGCCATACTACCAAAGGCGCTGAGGGTCGTGAGTCCACTAAAAAGGACCGCCATGGGCGTGGATGTGCCAAGCAAATGCGCCACATCCACGCCGTTGCGCCAGCGCACCACAATGTAAATGGCAAAGGCCACACCCAGGCCGATGAGCAGCGGCAGCACGATAATGTTGCCCAAATTGAAACTCAACCCAAACAAACGCATGGCCGCTACCGTAAACAATGCCGCCAGCAGCAGCGGGATCATGACCAGCAGAACATCCCGGTAGCTGCGCAAAGCCAGGAAAAGCAGCAGGCTGATCGCGATCAGTGCAATAAAAGTAGCCTCCTGAAAAGCCCCGAGCACCGCCTCCCCACCCTGAACCAGCATCACCGATGTACCCACGGCATTCGGCTCCACCTTCAGCACACTTTGCACAAAGGTCGCCATCGCCTGATTACTGCTCAGATTGGCTTTGGGGAGAATCTCCACGCGCGCCTGGCCTGAGGCCGCCACATAACGATCGCGCAGGGACTTCGGCAGGGTCTGCAAGGCTACCGGGGCCACGGACAAAACCATGCCGAGTCGCTGCAACTCACCGGGCAAAGTCCCCATCACCCGCGTTTGCAGATCCGCGATCGCTTTACTGTCAGCGCCATCCTTCGCTAAAAATTGCGCCAGATGATCAGCCAGCGCCGCAGCCACCTGTCTGTCCGGTGTGCTCTCACCATCTTTTTGCGCGAGATTTCGCAACTTGGTTACCAGTTCCGCAAGATTTTTGGCGGTATCCGGCGTCGGCGGCTGCAAACTGGCGGGCATCAACAGCGAAAAGGGTGGCACCAGAATCTGCAGATTCTGCAAAATGGCCAACTTCTCGGACTGCTGTTCCGGGATATAGCTGGAGATCGTCAGGGCACGCGCCACCGTCGGCAACTGCTCCACCCGCGTGGCAAGGACCTGCGCCGCATGGATATCAGGGGTGAGTACCTCAATGCGATAAGGCGCCGTCTGCGGATCAGCGAGGAGTTTCTCGAAAACACGCACCCCCTCGGCATGGCTGTCGATCATATGCAGCGGATTAAAATCAAAGGAAGTGCGCAATGCCAGCGGCACGGATGCCAGCGCCAGCAGGGTCACAGCACCTAGTACATAGTAGGCATAACGGTGGATGGGGTGACGCACGAGGGTAGGAATTTGGCGCAGATGCGGATAGTACGTCAGTCTTGTACCCGTGATCACCATAGGCCAGAGGGTCAAAAAAGCGGGCAGGAAGGTGAGCGTCATGAAGAGGGCAACAAGCATACTGGTGCCGGAAATCAGTCCGAGATCGACGATACCCGCATAGCTGGTAGGCACAAAGGCATAAAAACTGAAAGCAGCCGCAACGGCGGCAAGGCTTAAGGCGCCGCCCATACCTTGCGTCACCCGCTGCATGGCCTGTCGGTGAGCTGCGCCGTTAAAAACTTCTTCCCGGTAGCGCAGACAGAACTGAATGCCAAAATCAACGCCCAGCCCAATGAAGAGAATAGCAAAGGCCACTGAAATAAGATTGAAGGGACCGATAAAAAACAGCGCCCAGGCCGTGGTTAAAATCATGCCCGCGATCAACCCGATCAGCACACCGGAAACCAGACGCCATGAGCGCAATGCGATGATCAGCAAAATAATTTCAAGACTGAGGGTCAGCGCCAAAGAAACCGCAGCACCCTGACTCACCGTTTTCAATTGTTCCGCATCCAGTACCGCGCCGCCGGTCACCCCAACGTCGACCCCGTGGGCAGCATTCAGGTTGAGCGCGGTGAGGCCAGCGCGCAAAGTATGTATAGCCGCAGCGGCAGGCTCCAGAGACTTATAATTCAGGGCAGGCTGAATAATGATGAAGCGTTGCGCTGGCCCCATCTGGGCCAGATCGCCCCCCATGAGTTCGCCCCACGGGATTTCATAGGACTTACCTTGCATCTGCGCCGTGAGCGCCTGATCCATAGCGGAAAAAATACCCGTTAATCCAGGCAGATGCACGCCATTCGTCAAGCGTTGACCGATCGCCATGCTTAACAGGCCACTGAGGCCATTCAGACTGGGCTCAGCAGAGAGCCTGGCGATAAGGGGCTGGGCATCGGTAATGCGGTTGGCGAAAGCCTGTACTTCTTTGGGGGAGAGGTACAGGAGACCGTTACGCTGAAAAAAGGCGCCGCCGCCAGGCACATACACATCATGGAAAGACTGTGGCCGGGCACGCAGCCAAGCGCTTAGCCGATCCACCGCCGTATCCGTAAGATTCCGGTTATCGCCCTGCAGGACGACCACAATCGTGTTTTTATCCTGCGGAAAAGCCTTCTGATAAGCCACTTCGCGCTGCTGAAAAGGCAGATCACGCGATAAAGCATGGCTGGTATCGGTATCTACGGAAAAATGGCCAACCGAGTAGACCAACGCGAGAAGCGTAGCCAGCACAATGGCCGCCAGCATCCAGGCGGCCCGCCGCACCGAGAGGTCCACCAAAGCCACTAAACTTTGGGAGACAAGCGCCCCGGTGCGCTGCAAAAAACGATCAACGGACGGCAAAATCACTAAAGGTACCCTTCGCGATATCTTGATCGCGCAAATAATTTTTTACGCGGGGGCTCATCAATGCCGCCCACTCGGCGTGCTGTTCATACTCCGGCATGAGGGCGTGCAATGTTGTGGTTTGCGCCGTTGCCGGATGAAAATAGATTTCCGTAACCCCCGTCGCCGGCAGACAGCCGAGCATCCGGAGCAGTCGCGCCGCGTCCATATGGCCGGTGGCATCCAGACCGTAGAGCAGATCATTGTGCATGATCCGGCGACGGTCCAGTTGGCGGCGCATGCGCGCCAGCCAGGGGCGCAGAAAGACAGACCAAAGTGCCGGCGCCAAACCTTGGGCACCTCCACAACGTGCCGCCCCCAAAGGTTCCCAGGGCAACCGCATCGCCCGCAAACCAAACTCCTCCCCGATATCCAGCATCAGCATCAGTACCGTGGGGTGCAAATGCAGATGTTTGTGGGCATTGGCATGGTCCAGTTCTAAACCGGTCGCCGCAAAAGCCGCAAACTGGGCACGGATCTCGGCCGCCAGTTGTTTTCTAACCTGGGGCAAAAAGAAATAGCGCACCCCACGTAGCCAGAGATCGGCGGCAAAACGCCCCTGCTTATCGACCAAATCAGGTACCTGTTCTGCGGGGAGCAAGGGTGCGCCATCTACCAGAGTGAGATGCAGGCCTACGCCCAGGCGTGGCAGTTCTCTGGCACGGGCGACAGCATCCTCAGCCGCTGGTGCAGCCACCATGAGACTGGCGGTAGTCAGCACACCATCACGATGCGCTGACTCCACCGCCTCATTCACCGCCACATCCAAACCAAAGTCGTCGGCGTTGAAGATGACCCGCCGACCGCCGACCTGCCCCACCTCAGCCGTGGCGCTGTCGGAGGAAGCGGACGAATTCGACACCCTCGCGCAGACGACGTTTCATCATTTGCGTGCTCTTGAGCATCTCACCCGTGATTTCGGCAATCTTGCCGGCACGGAAGTAGAAACGCTTGTACATCACCTCCACGGAGTCGAAGATTTCCGTGTGGTTGAGGTGCGGGTAACTCATGGGGCTGATCTGCACGCCACGGTCGTTGACCAGATGGGCTTCGTCTTCGTCCGTCAGCCAGCCTTCCTGCTTCGCCTGATTGTACAGGAAAGTGCCAGGATAGGGCGCCGCCAGGGATACCTGAATGGTATGGGGATTGATTTCTTTGGCGAAGTCGATGGTCTTTTGAATGGTCTCCTTGGTCTCGCCTGGCAAACCGAGGATGAAGGTGCCGTGAATCACGATCCCCAGCTTATGGCAGTCGGCGGTAAATTTACGCGCCGCCTCGACCTTGAGGCCCTTCTTGATGTTGTTGAGGATCTGCTGGTCGCCAGACTCATAGCCCACCAGCAACAGGCGCAGGCCATTCTCACGCAGTACCTTGAGGGTCTCATAAGGCACATTGGCCTTGGCATTGCAGGACCAGGTCACACCGAGCTTGCCGAGACCGCGGGCGATCTCTTCGGCACGGGGACGATCATCCGTAAAAGTGTCGTCGTCGAAGAAGATTTCCTTGACCTGCGGAAAGTTCTTCTGAATATAGCGCACCTCGTCAATGACGCTGGCGGCGCTGCGCGTGCGATAGCGATGTCCGCCGACAGTCTGCGGCCAGAGGCAGAAGGTGCACTGCGAACGACAACCGCGCCCGGTGTAAAAAGAAATGTAGGGGTGCTTCAGATAGCCAATGAAATAGTCTTCAATGTGCAGATCGCGCTTGTACACTTCGGAGACGAAGGGCAAAGCATCCATGTCTTCAATCATGGTGCGATCAGGATTATGGACAATCTGACCATTTCCGGAGCGATAGGTGATACCGTCCACTTCACTGAGGGGCCGCCCTTCCGCCACTTCCTTGAGGGTGTAGTCAAACTCTTCGCGGGCGACAAAATCGACCGCGGTGGAGGCTTGCAGGGATTCTTCCGGCTCTACGGCCACCTTGGCGCCGACCATGCCAATCAGCATCTCGGGGTAGTGCTCCTTGAGCAACTCGGCCATGCGCACATCCGAAGGGAAAGACGGCGTGCTGGTGTGGATAATGCAGAGATCATACGCAGCAGCCACCTGCAGGGTTTCTTCAACACTGACATCCCCTGGAGGGGCATCCAGCAAACGACTGCCGGGGATCATGGCGGCGGGTTGGGCCAGCCAGGTGGGGAACCAGAAAGAGCGAATTTCCCGCTTGGCCTGATAGCGCGAACCGGCACCACCGTCGAATCCCTCAAAAGAAGGGGCTTGCAAGAAAAGGGTTTTCATCGTCATTGTTTTGCTCCGTCATGGCCACCCATCCGCCCGTCGGCGCCGATGGCAAATTGCGACCCTCGCCAGGCGACGTGCCGCGCGAAAAGGGCGTGAAACCAAATCCACAGGCCCAGAAAATCTCCCAGCAGGGCCACTCCGAAGGAGTCGCCTGCACTGAGTTTGTGCATAATTTGCCTATGGTACACGAGGCGCAAGAGGAGAACCACACCCAGAGGCAGCCCGCCCCACAGGCCCATCCAGGGTGCCAGCAGGAGTACCAGCGGCAGCGGATAACTCAAAAAGGAGAACGCGTGCCCCAGCGGCTGTACCGATCGCGTGGTGCGCGACCAGCGCAAGGCATGCTGATAAAATGACCGGAAACCGGCCTCTTGAACCTCGGTGTCGACCACATAATCCGCCAACAGGGTGTGTTGCCCCAACTGGCGGCTGTAGGCGCCGAGCCAGTAATCATCCGCCAGTTGGTTCGCTAATCTGGGCAAGCCGCCAAAGGCCTCCAGCGTCCCGCGACGCAAGGCCATGGTCGCCCCGCCACAGAAGATATTTGGACCCAGGCGCGCCGCCACCAGCACCGAAGGCAGAAAAAGACTGTTCACCTGGCTGGCCAATACCCGCGACCAGAAGGTAGCCGCTGGCCGTGCCCGGTAGAGGCAGGTGACCACGCCCACATCCCTATTTTGCAGGGGTGCGCAAATCTGGCGCAGATAACGGGGGCCGACGGCAATGTCCGCGTCACTGATCACCAAAGTGTCATAACGACAGGCGGCGAGGATGCCCGCCAGGTTGTTGACCTTGGGATTACTGCCGATACGCGCTTCTGTACACACCCAGTACAGCGACAAGGCCGGAAACTCGGCTTGCAGACGTTGCACTACGGCGATAGCCGGATCGGTCGGGCGCTGCACGCCAAAAACAATTTCGAATGCCGGATAGTCCTGTGCGCAAAAACTGTGCAGAGCGCTGTAGAGATTATCCTCATCGCCATGCAGGGGCTTGAGCACGCTGACGGCGGGCCAGTCACACAAGATATCCTCCGTGGCAGCAGCATCGCGCTCCGGCAACACCGGATGCCAGCGTCCGACCGCCCAGAGCGTCAGCAACAGATAAATTACGGCGGCCAGAGAGAGCAGCGCCGCAAAGCCACCTATCCACCAGAGCATAAGCGCGCCGAAGCGGTGACCGTCAGACCGACAGGCACGCTATAAGTAGTGATGCTCAGCAAACCATTGTACCGCATCCCGCAAGGCTTCCTCCGCAGGACGATGGGTATAGCGCAAGACCTGCTCCGCCTTGGCAGACGAAAAATACATCTTGTGCGCGGCCATACGCAGCTCGTCCGTCGTCACCAATGGCGTCCCCCTGCCGCGTAGCCGCACCACGCCCTCCGCCCCCCAGGCCAGGGGATAGAGCAGGCGGCGCGGGATACGCAGCCACGGCGAGCGATGTCCGGTAAGACCAGCAATTCGGGTGAGGATCGCCGCCAGGGGGAGATTGTCGCCGCCGAGAATATAGCGTTCCCCCACCTGACCGTCGGCAAAGGCCTGCCAATGGCCCATGGCCACATCATCTACATGCACCACATTCAGACCGGTATCGACATAAGCCGGCAGGCGACCCGCCGCGGCATCGCGCACCATCCGCCCGGTGGGGGTCGGCTTGCGATCCGCCGGGCCTATGGGCGTAGAGGGGTTGACGATGACGATGGGCGCGCCTTCATCCTGGCAAAGAGCACGCAGCGCCTCCTCAGCAAGATATTTGGAGCGCTTATAGTGACCGATCATATCTTCCAAACGCGAGGGAGCTTCTTCATCCGCTTCACGGCCATCGGCGTAGTGACCGAGCACGGCGACACTACTGGTATAGATGATGCGCTCCACTCCGGCATTGAGCGCCG
>JAKAFG010000092.1 GCA_021818125.1 Pseudomonadota bacterium
ATCCCACTCTATCTCTTGCAGATCACGCTGATGGAGATCGACGAGCGCTTCACGCAAGGCTTCCGCGTGACCAAGGCAGGTCGAATAGGCATGGGCTAGAGCGAGTTGTTCTGGTGTCTGTTTCACAGGGCAAGCCCGGTTTCGTGGGCGACGCACACAATCGGGCGCACATCACCTGGCTGTTCGATGACAATGTCGATCTTTCGCTCGCCGAGGCGGGCTTCGAGTAGGCCGAGCATGCGTATTTTGCTCTGCAATGCAGTGTCAGCCGACAGCGCCCGAGTCTGAACGAGGAGGTCGATGTCCCCGCCCCTCTTGCTGTCATCCACCCGCGAGCCGAAGAGCCAGACGCGGGCTTCCGGGCCGAAGCTTTCTGCGGCGCTCTGGCGGATTTGGGCGATTTGTTCGGGGCTGAGGCGCATGGCGTTCAATCCACCCTCAGGCCGGAGAGGTCGAGGGTGATGGCGTTGCCGAGCGCCGAACTGGCCCGCGCATGGGCCGGGGCTGGGCGGGGATGGGTGTAAACAAGTCCCCGAATGCAAGGCTGACCGCCGCGTTTACCTGGTTCAATGGTGATACGTTGGATGTCGTTCACAGCCCTTCCTCCACACTTTATAAGCGCTTCCTCAGCGCGCTCCGACCACAAATGGCTATGCCCCACGCGACTAATTTCTAAAGTATGGCTCATTCAAACGCACTTGCCAAAGCACGGCACGGTTTTCCTACTTCGGGCCGGAATAAAGCCAACTCCAGGCATGCTCAATAAATCGCGGCCAGACCACATTGATCTCGGGTTGTCCGGAACAGAAAATAGGGCGATTGGTGTACAACGTAAGGGATCTTGGGCGTCAGTCCTCATCATGTCTCGTTTGATCAGGTATGATTCGGCGCAAAAAACCGTCGAAAAGCGGAACCGTAAAGTTCAGCCACCCATGGGCTGGGCTGTAAATCATGCCTTCCTTGATCATTTTTGCGCGGACTGGCCCCAAAGTCGAAGATTCCACTCCCATACATGTAGCGATATCCCGGAAACGATAAGGTCCGGCTCCCAGTTCGGCGATCGCTCGGAGAAAAGTTTTTTCACTGGGGGTCAGGCGATCAAACCGGACCCGAAAAAAGTTGGCGTCCAACCGATCAATGGCCATGGGGGTAGCGGTTTGTATATCCAACAAAGTGATGGACGGACCCTGCGCTTGATTCCAGCTGATATAGCCCCACTCCTGGACAAAATAAGGGTACCCTTCGGTAATCCGAAAGACCTCCTTTAAGGCGTCTTCCGTAAACTGCGCGCCAGCGGCCTGAGCCGGATCCTGCAGCGCCTTGAACGCATCGGTTTGAGACAAGGCTCCTACTTTGGGGTAAGCGAAAAGACGTTCAGCGTAGGATTTGGACTGTCCCGCCAACGCAGGAAGAATCGGCAGTCCGGCCCCAATCAATGCGAGAGGAAGTTGCTGTTGCTGTATCCGGTGCATGGCCATAATCAGAGCACTGAATTCCAGCTTGCTGAGGTACTGCACTTCGTCAACCAACAAGACGATGAGCGTGCCTTTTTCCGCCGCCGCTTCTGCCACAGCCTGGAAAAGACGGGGCAGATCCGCCTCCAGATCCCCGCTGTCGGCTGCCCCTACAAGTGGCTGGATATCCATAGAAAATTCAATATCCGATATTTTTACCCGAAGCGCTCCTACAAAGCTCCGCAGAACGGCCAACCCCCGTTTTACTTGGTGATTCAAGCCAGCCAAACGATTTAGGTCATACAGCAGTTCTCGCACTGGAGGAATTAGCAGGGCTGCCAAATTCTTCCCGGTATGCGCCTCAAGGCTGATCGTATGGTATCCGGTAGCGCGAGCCTTGCGCCCAATCTCGTTCAGCAGAACGGTCTTGCCTACCCCACGCAAGCCCGTCAGCATAAGACTTTGCTCAGCCCGCTGCTGCCGTACTCGAGCCATGAGAATATCGGCCCGTTCCAGGATTTCCGAGCGGCCCACGAGTTCTGGCGGAGGCGCCCCCGCTCCAGGAGAAAAAGGATTAGAAATGAAATTCATAGGATAGTCCCCACAATCATGCCTCGGCTTGATTATAGCAAGATCTACAGATATCTACTAGAATATAGCTAGTCGTAGATGGATATTGGTACCGATCCGGTGTACGAAGTCCAGGACATCGCGATAGCCCAGTTCATTTCTGCCACTTCCAGGTTCGCAGGGACAACGCGGCTGAGCCTGTAGCCTACTTCGGGCCGGAATAAAGCCAACTACCTCGGTCGCCAGTGCCGCTCGTTGCGTGTGCCGCTTGCGAGCGGTTCCCATCACCACGTCTTCCCTTTCTGCTGCTCCCAACTCCAGGCATGCGCAATCATCGCGGCCAGATCCGCAAAGCGTGGTTCCCAATTCAGGGTATTGCGCGCCTTTTGGCTGTCGGCCACCAACACGGAGGGATCACCGGGGCGGCGGGGCTGAACGTCGGCGGGAATGCCCTGGCCGGTAACGCGCCGGGCGGTATCAATGACTTCTTGCACCGAAAAGCCCTGACCGTTGCCCAAATTAAAGGCATTGCTTTCCCCGTCGGCCAGCAAATGCTCCAAAGCCAGCAGGTGCGCGCCGCACAGGTCCCAGACATGAATATAATCGCGCACACACGTGCCGTCTGCCGTTGGGTAATCGTCGCCGTAAATAGCTATCTGCGCCCGCCGACCGCTGGCCGCCTGCAACACGAGGGGGACTAAATGGCTCTCGGGATCGTGGCGCTCACCCAGTTCGCCTTCCGGGTCGGCTCCGGCGGCGTTGAAGTAACGCAGGCTGACGAAGCGCAGGCCGTAAGCACGGTCGTAATCCGCCAGCATTTCCTCCACCATGCGCTTGCTGCGCCCATAGGGATTGATGGGGCGCTGGGGATGCTGCTCGTCGATGGGGGTGTATTCCGGCTCCCCGAACAATGCCGCCGTGGATGAAAATATGAAGCGGCGCACGTTATGGCGGAGCATGGTTTCCAGTAGATTCTGGGTATTGGCGACGTTATTGCGATAGTAGCGGGCGGGTTCGCGCATGGACTCGCTTACCTGACTGAGCGCCGCAAAATGCATCACGGCGGCAATGGGCGTCTCCCCGAAAATCCGTTCCAGCAGCGCGGTATCCGCCAGATCGCCTTCAAGCAAACGGCCATAGCGGGCGGCTTCCCGAAAGCCCGTAGAAAGATTATCCAGGATGAGCACTTCATGCCCACTCTGGACGAGCATCTTGGCCATGTGCGAGCCGATGTAACCGGCGCCGCCGACGACGAGGATAGGGTGCTTCATGAGGGATTATCCGATGCTTATGCGGCGTAGCGGAAGATTTTGAAGTATGGCTCATTCAAACGCACTTGCCAAAGCACGGCACGGTTTTCCGCTTCGTGCGTGCCGCATTGCTATTGTCTCTGGCTACAGGCTACAATTCCCGAAATTTTTGCGGGGGTTGAAAACATGCGTTCTGATCTTCTGAAGGTGGTCGTTGCTGTAGCCGGAGCACTGACGCTGGCGGGCTGTGCGCACAACGTGGGGAGCGGGGCACCCACTACTGCCGGTGCGGTGGCTCCCGCCCACTCTGCGGCTACGGCCGGTTATGCCGGCGAAGGCATCAACGGCCAGAATCTCAATGCCAACGGCCCCATCGGCGGGGGCAGCAGTGGCCTGACTGCCGCTGAGCTGGCCGCCTTGCCGCAGCATTTGCGGGTGCATTTCGGCTTTAATAGTGGATCTATGGATGCACAGGCCCAGCAGATTGCGACCCAGAATGCGCAGTTCATGGTGGCCCACCCCCATATCCAGGTCCGCCTGGAGGGGAACACCGATGATCGCGGTACCCAGGAGTACAACCTGGCCCTCGGCGAGCAGCGCGCCGAGACCGTGAAACAGTTCCTGGAATCCCAGGGCGTCAGCGCGGCGCGGGTCAGCACCGTCAGTTTTGGCAAGGACAATCCCTTGTGTACCACGAACGACTCTGCCTGCTGGGCAAAAAACCGTCGTGTGGACTTCGTTTACAGCGGTGGCTATAACGGCTGAACGCCAAGGAGAGTGCGCTGATGAAACGCTGGCATCTTTTTCCCGTCCTTTCCTTACTCTGCCTGAGCCCTTTCGCTCAGGCAGAGTCAACCGGCGAGAAAGTGCTGCAGTTGCAACAGCAGATGGCGGTCATGCAGGGCGAACTGAGCAGCCTGGTGACGGTTCAGCAGGCCAACAAGGGGAGTCAGAGCGCACTGGCTGACCTGCTCGGGCGCACCCAGCGTCTGGAACAGGACGTCCGCGATCTGCGCGGCGAACTCGACACCAAAACCCATGCCCTGCAAACCCAGCAGCAAGCTACTGCGGCCCAGGTACAGGCCCTGGCGGCGCAGCTTGCTGCGGCCGTGCCGAGTACGGCGGCAACCGCCAGCACCAGCAGCGCGGTCGGTAGCAGTGCCGCCGTCATCAGCCCGGCCGCCGCTGTCGCTACGGCAGCGAGTAATACGTCCGCGCCCTCGGTCCAGGGTTTGGGGCAGGCCGATTATCAGCGAGCTTTCGATCTGCTGCGGCAGGGCAAGTACGGATCCGCCGTCACCGGACTGCAGGGCTTTATTCAGAAATATCCGCAGAGCAGCCTGGTGCCTGACGCGTACTACTGGCTCGGACAGGCGCAGTATGTGCTGGGCCAGAATGATGCTGCCCTGAAGAGTCTCCACGCCGTGCAGGCGCGCTTCTCCCAAAGCAGTAAGGCGCCGGAAGCCCTGTTGCGCATGGCGGAAATCTATCAGGCCATCGGCCAGCCCGGCAAAGCCCGCGTTGTCCTCGACAAGATCATCAAGCAATATCCGAGCACGCCATCGGCCCAGAAGGCTGATGCGCAGTTACAGGCGTTGCCCGCCGGAAAGTGATGGAGGGGCGACTCCGCATCACGGAAATTTTCCACAGTCTGCAAGGGGAAACCCGCAGTGTCGGGCGTCCCGCGACGTTTGTGCGTCTCACGGGCTGCCCCTTGCGTTGCCATTACTGCGATACGGCCTATGCGTTTCATGGCGGCGAATGGCGGCAGATCCCCGAAATTCTGGAACAGGTGCGCACGCGGGGAAACCGGCTGGTGGTGGTGACGGGTGGCGAACCGCTGGCCCAAGCCGATGTGCTGCCGCTGATGACGCAGCTTTGCGATGCGGGCTATGAAGTCTTTCTGGAAACCAGCGGTGCCCTTTCGCTGGCGGGGGTAGATGCCCGGGTGGTGAAGGTGCTCGACCTCAAAAGCCCTGATTCCGGGGAGTGCGAACGCAATCTCTGGGAAAACCTGCCCTTACTCAACCCGCACGACCAGATTAAATTCGTGCTGTGCAGTCGTGCCGATTACGACTGGGCCAAAGAGGTGCTCGTGCGGGAAGCACTGGCGGAACGCTGTGAAATACTTTTTTCTCCCAGCCATGATGCGCTCGCCTTGCGCGCGCTCGCCGAATGGATACTCGCCGACCATCTGCCGGTACGCTTGCAGATTCAGTTGCATAAACTGATTTGGGGCGACCTGCCCGGACATTGACCATGCCGACGCCTGCCACACCTGCCATCGTGCTGCTCTCCGGCGGACTGGATTCCGCCACCGTGCTGGCGCTCATGCGCCGGGATGGCTTTGCGGTCCACGCCCTCTCTTTTGACTACGGGCAGCGGCATAAAGAAGAGCTGCGCTATGCGGCACTGCTGGCGCAGTCCATGGGTGTCGCCAGCCATCGGGTGGTGCATATCGATCTGGCGGCCTTTGGCGGCTCGGCGCTGACCGACCCGCAACTCAGCGTCCCCGAGACCGGCCTGGCACCGGGCATCCCCATCACCTATGTGCCCGCGCGCAACACCGTCTTTTTGTCGCTGGCTCTGGCGCTGGCGGAAGTGCTGGGCGCCAGAGATATCTTCCTGGGGGTGAATAGTCAGGATTACAGTGGTTATCCTGACTGCCGCCCGGAATTTGTACAGGCTTTTGAGGCGCTGGCACAGGTGGCCACCCGCCTCGGCGATGAGGCCCGCGGGCCACGCATTCATGCGCCGTTGCAGTTTCTCAACAAGAGCGAGATTATTCGTCTTGGCAGCAGTTTGGGGGTGGATTACGGAATGACTCGCTCCTGCTACCAGTTGGATGCCGAAGGCCGCTCCTGTGGCCGCTGTGACAGTTGCCGCTTGCGCCGGGAAGGATTCCAAAAGGCGGGGATCGCCGATCCCACGCCTTATCAGGGGTCTTGAGCAAAACAGCCGCCGTGTCGCCAGCACCGCATTCACCAGGTTTTTGCCACGGCACACTGCAGACCTCTCGGCCTTGTGCATATAGGCGCCACTGAACATGTCCGGTCATGTCCGGATCAGTGCCTGGTCTCGAAGCTTTTATCGGTAGCAAAAGCATAAATTTTATTTTATTACAGTATGTTAGAAGCATTTCTAAGGCACAGGACTAGGAGCGCTCAATGTCCGGATCATGTCCGGTCAGTTCGCCGGTAAACGGTGCTCGCCCCTTTACCAATATGCAAGAGCAAGCCCGCTTCCTCCAGCTCGACCAATGGGGATAAATGCCCACCGTGATGCCACCCGAAAACCCTGAATAGTCTCGGTGTGCAAACGCATTAACCAAGCCTTCACGCAATGCCTCAAAGGGATAATCCGGTCGATCGGTGCGACGCACGTCGCCAGACTGTAAGCGGGTTTCCCAGCGAACGTGCTGCAACAGAATTTCAAAGGTCTGCTGAAACACCTTGACCAACGGCCCTTGCAACAGCCGATCATCCAGATAGGTATCGCCACTTTTGTCTGAAGCAAAGCGTGTTACCCGAACCCGAGTCTGGGGGTGACGGAGCGCGGGGTTTTTCGCAAACAGCACATCCGCCGCCTGGGTAAAACCCTTTTGCTGAATAAACAGCCAGCGCCTGCAAAATCGCAATATCATCAGCATCATCAGCAAACGCGAAGCGGCCAGACTCCTTGGCCTGTTGCACCGTACGGCGAACCTCGTCCCGATCCAGATCACTTTCTTCCATTGCCATCGATGGCCGACGCTCCCAACGCTCTGCCGCTACGGATTTCGACTGAACCATGTCGCGCAGTTTTTCTGCATCTGCCATTCGGGTACTACCGCCCTCACGCACGTAGACGCTGCCGGCGAACACGTACATCAGTTTTCCTCCCCGCTGCGATTCTCCAGCCGTTGGCGTGAGCGCTGAATCGCATCGTGCAGCTTTTGTTGCAAGAGTTCTTTGGGTGGCAGGCTGGTCAGGTATTCGGCGACGTGGATGCCGCTGGCGTCCAGCTCCAGCAGCTCGATCTGCTCCTGCTTTTTGCCGCTGCACAGGATGATGCCCAGGGGCGGGGCTTCGCCGGGCTCCTGCTCGTGCTTGGCCAGCCAGCGCAGGTAGAGCTCCATCTGGCCCTTGTCGGCGGCCTTGAAGTCGCCTAGCTTGAGGTCAATGACCACCAGGCGCTTGAGGCGGCGGTTGTAGAACAGCAGGTCGATGTAGAAATCGTCGTGGTCGATCTGGATGCGCTTTTGCCGCGCGACGAAGCTGAAGCCCGCGCCCAGCTCCAGCAGAAATTGCTCCAGCTCGCGCAGGATGGCATCTTCCAGATCTTTTTCCAGGTAGCGGTCTTGCAGGCCGAGAAAATCGAGCACGTAGGGGTCTTTGAGTAGCAGCGCCGGGGTGATCTGGCCGCTTTGGCGCAGGCTGGCCAGCTCGGTGGCCAGT
>JAKAFG010000093.1 GCA_021818125.1 Pseudomonadota bacterium
GCTTGACGGGGGGTTTTCCTGCAGAAGCAGAAGAAACCGCACCGGCCGCCGGACCCGCTGTTGTTGCTACCGACCGTGTCGGAGCAGCAACGACTGGTGCTACAGATACCGCTGTCGTCACCGGCACTTTGCCAGGCAAGGCGATACCAGAAACCATACTGCTGCTGGAATGGTCGGAAAGATAGGCCAATCCGAGGCTGTTCAAAAAAAACACGGCGCCAATCACGGCAGTGGTGTGGCTCAGGAAATTGCCCGCACCGCGCGCACCGAAAAGGGTCTGCGAACCGCCGCCGCCGAAAACCGCGCCAATATCCGCACCCTGCCCCTTCTGAATCAGAATAAGCCCCACCAGGACGATACAAATAATGACCTGGAATACCAGCAACGCCGTGTACATCGACTCAGCCTCCCCGTCCTGCCGACTCGGCAGCACGACAAATTTGGATAAACTCACCCGCCTGCAAGGAAGCACCACCGACCAGGCCACCGTCAATGTCCACCTGGTCAAAAAGTGCGGCTGCATTGTTACCTTTAACGCTCCCGCCGTAAAGCACTAAGAGACGTTTGGCGAGTTGCGCCGAGTATGCGGCCACCAACCCACGGATGAAGGCATGCACCGCCTGTGCCTGTTCGGGGCTGGCACTCAGACCGGTGCCAATGGCCCAAACAGGTTCATAAGCAATGATCATATTGGGCTGGCTCGCTTCGAGATTTAACAGCGGCAGGATGGCTTCGACCTGACGGCGCAATACCGCTTCCGTGGCACCTTGCGCCCGCTCCGCTTCAGTTTCACCCACACAAACCACTGGGACAAGACCTGACAGCAACGCCGCCTTAACCTTCTGGGTGACCTGCAGGTCGCTTTCCGCAAAGATTTGCCGTCGCTCTGAGTGACCAATCAGCACATAACGGCACCCCATATCACGCAGCATGGCCCCAGATATTTCTCCCGTATAGGCACCGCTGGCTTCCCAGAAGAGGTTTTGCCCACCCCAACGCAAGCCGCTGCTTTTTGCCTCCTGAGACACTGCGTGGAGCAGAGTAAAGGGCGGGAATATCACCACCTCCGGACGCATCAGCTCCAGCCCGGCATGGAGGATGGCTTGGGTGAGATGCACCGCATCCGCACCCAAGCCATTCATCTTCCAGTTTCCTGCTACCATTGTGGGACGCACGGCAATTCTTCCTTATGATCAATGTCTACGACGACCTCATCGCCCCTGGGGTTGCCGATGGCATGGTCATGATTATCTAATGTTGCGGTCAGTGTAAAGATTCGGCCTCGAATGGTCAATTTAGCGCTCCTGGGACCGCGTGGGTAAGGGCCAGCTTGGCCAACTCTGCGGTCAGCATCGCCGCCACGTCGGCCGCCACGTCGGCAGATGCCGCCTCTACCATGATCCGTAATACGGGTTCCGTACCGGATGGCCGTACCAGTAAGCGTCCGGTTCCTCCCAGACGATCCTCCGCATCCGCAATGAGTTGATGCGCTAATGGCTGGTCGAGCAAACTGTGCGCACCCGCCATGCGCACGCTCTTCAGCACCTGAGGAAAAGGACGGTAGCCTTCGCGCAACACTGCCAGCGCTTCACCAGCGCGGCGCAGGATAGCCAATATCCGCAGCGCGGCAAGGATACCATCGCCGGTAGTGTTCGCGGGTGTAATGATGTGCCCCGATGACTCGCCACCCAACGGGTAGCCATGGCGACGCATGGCCTCCAGCACATAACGGTCACCTACGGGCGCGCGCAACATAGGCACACCGCAGCCAGCCAGCGCCTGTTCCAGAGCGAGATTAGTCATGACCGTACCGACCACACCAGAGAGCTCGCCGCGCTGACACATATCCCGTGCCAGCAACCAGAGAATTTCATCACCGTCGAGTAATTCACCTTGATCGTCCACCAAGAGCAGACGATCACCGTCACCATCAAAGGCAATGCCCATGTCTGCGCCGGTGCGGAGCACTGCGGCACGCAGCGCTTCGGGATGGGTGGAGCCCACCTGATCATTGATATTGATGCCGTTGGGTTCTGCCCCCAGCAATTCCAGGGTGGCCCCCAACTCCCCGAAAATCATCGGCGCCACTTTGTAATTGGCGCCGTGCGCGCAGTCCAGGACCAGATGCATACCGCGCAGGTCGAGATCGGCGGGGAAGGTGGTTTTGCAAAACTCTACATAACGGCCCGCCGCGTCATCGACCCGCCGCGCCTTACCCAGACGCTCTGATGCAGACAGGGTCATGGGCCGGTCCATCCATGCCTCGATGGCCTCCTCCTGGGCATCCGGCAGCTTATAACCGTCTCCAGAGAAAAATTTGATGCCGTTGTCCTGATAGGGATTGTGCGAGGCGCTAATGACAATACCGGCATCCGCGCGCAAGGTGCGGGTCAGATAGGCGATGGCCGGTGTCGGTAAGGGGCCGACCAGCAAAACATCGACGCCCGCCGCCGCCAGACCAGACTCCAGAGCGGACTCCAGCATGTATCCCGACAAACGGGTGTCTTTGCCAATAACCACCCGGGGCCGACCCGGCGCGTCGGCCGTGAGCACATGTCCAGCGGCCCAGCCCAGGCGGAGAACCCATTCGGGATGAATAACAGAATCACCGACCTGACCGCGCACACCGTCGGTCCCAAACCATTTTCTCGCCATAGTTTCTTTGACTCCACGTATGGGCGGCCTGTCAGCGCCTGGGGCGCAACCCTGCCTGCAGTTATAAAAGGTGAATCTTCATATCTTCAACTCAAACCAATTCCGCGCCAGACCCGCAGCGCCTGCACCGTTTCCGCGACATCGTGGACGCGCACGATATGGGCGCCGCGCTCTACTGCCCAAAGTGCAGCGGCGATACTGCCCGCCACGCGCTCTGTAGCCGGTTCCGCACCGGAAAGCTCGCCGATCATGCGCTTGCGGGAAAGACCAACGAGCAGTGGCGCACCTATGGACGCAAAGGCATCCAGATGGCGCAGTAAACTGCAGTTGGCTTCCAGATCTTTGGCGAAACCAAAGCCGGGATCAATGAGCAGATGTTGTCGGGGAATGCCTGCCGCGACACAATGTTTTATGCGCTCAAGCAGGAAGTTCTTCACCTCCGCCACCACATCGCCGTAATGAGTTTCTGTTTGCATATTCTGCGGCGTACCCCGCATGTGCATCAGACAGACGGGAACACCCAACCCGGCGATGGTCTCCAGCGCCAGCGGATCAGCACGCAACGCGGTCACATCGTTCATGAGCCCTGCGCCCAAGGACCAGGCGGCGTGCATAACGGCTGCTTTGCTGGTGTCAATGGAAATAGGCAGCGGCACCTCGGCCGCCACCGCCTCCAATACCGGCAGAAGGCGCCGCAACTCTTCCTCCAGCGCCACCGCTGGCGCCCCTGGACGGGTGGATTCCGCCCCGATATCGATGATATCGGCGCCTTCTTCCCACATCCGTTTAGCGCACGTAAGAGCAGCATCCACAGACAGATAGGTGCCGCCGTCGGAAAAAGAATCAGGGGTGATATTGAGCACCCCCATAACACAAGGGCGCCCGAGAACCAGCGGGCGCCCATTGCAATCCAACGTCAGGGTCAAACGGGGTGTTCTCCCGGATTCAGGCCAGGCAACGGCTGCCCGCCCGATTTGTCGGCCGTCGTGACATTACCACCGGGTGTGGAGGGATAGTTTCCCGTACCCTCTACCGGCGGCTGCGGGTCGCGGCCTGCCATGATGTCACTCACCTGCCCCGCGTCCAGCGTTTCATACTTCAGCAGGGCCCGGGCCATGGCCTCGACCTTGTCGCGATTTTCCTCAATCAGTTTACGGGCAATGCCGTAGCGCTCCTGGATAATATCGCGCACCTCTCCGTCCACGGTTCTCGCCGTCTGCTCGGAGATATTGCTGTGCTTGGTCATTTCCCGACCAATGAACACCTCTTCCTCTTTTTCACCAATGACCATCGGCCCGATGCCGGACATGCCCCACTGGGTCACCATGCGCCGCGCCAGGTCGGTGGCACGCTCAATGTCGTTACCCGCGCCTGTCGTCATCTGGTTGAGGAACACTTCTTCCGCAATGCGCCCACCCATGAGAATGGAGATGTTACAGAGAATTTCCTGACGCTCGTAGTTAAAACGATCCTCCGTCGGCAACTGCATGGTGAGCCCCAGGGCCCGGCCGCGCGGAATGATGGTGACTTTATGCACCGGGTCCGTGCCCGGCAGCAGCTTGGCGACCACCGCATGACCCGACTCGTGATAGGCCGTGGTTTCCCGCTGCTTATCGCTCATGACCACCGACTTGCGCTCGGCACCCATCATGACCTTGTCTTTGGCATCTTCAAAGTCGTGCATATCCACCAGACGCTTACTTTTACGGGCTGCCATCAGCGCCGCTTCATTGACCAGATTGGCCAAGTCCGCGCCGGAGAAACCAGGGGTACCCCGGGCAATGACCTTGGGGTCTACGTCCGGGGCAATCGGCACCTTACGCATGTGCACCTGCAGAATCTGCTCGCGCCCGCGAATGTCCGGCAACGGTACGGTGACCTGCCGGTCGAAACGACCGGGCCGCAACAGCGCCGGGTCCAGCACATCCGGACGGTTGGTGGCGGCAACAACAATAATGCCCTCAGTACCCTCGAAACCATCCATCTCCACCAGCAACTGATTCAGGGTCTGCTCGCGTTCGTCGTTACCGCCACCCAGACCAGCACCGCGCTGACGACCCACCGCGTCGATCTCGTCGATGAAGATAATGCAAGGAGCATGCTTTTTAGCCTGCTCGAACATATCGCGAACCCGCGATGCGCCGACACCAACAAACATTTCCACAAAGTCGGAGCCGGAGATAGAGAAGAAAGGTACCCGTGCTTCGCCCGCAATCGCACGCGCCAGCAAGGTCTTACCAGAACCCGGCGAACCCATGAGCAATACGCCCTTGGGAATCCGTCCGCCAAGGCGCTGGAATTTCTGCGGATCGCGCAGGAATTCAACGATCTCTGCAAGCTCATCCTTGGCTTCTTCAATGCCCGCCACATCGGCAAAAGTGACCTTATTGTTTTCCTCCGTCAGCATCCGTGCCTTGCTGCGACCGAAAGTCATCGCTCCCCGACCGCCCGCGCCACCACCGCCCATCTGGCGCATGAAGAAAATCCACACACCGATCAGCAACAGCATCGGGAACCAGGAGATGAGGATAGAAAGCAGCAACGATTGCCCTTCCGGCGGCTTGACCGAAATCTTCACCCCGGCAGCCAGCAGTTGGGGAACGATTTGCGTGTCGTTTGCCGGAGTGTAGACGCTGAATTGCTGCCCGGAGCTGAGGCTGCCATTCACATGATTACCGTTGATGGTGACATCGGCGACCTGACCCTGCTTGACACTATTCACGAAGGTCGAGAAATCCATAGCCTGGGCCGGCGTCGAACTGCTCGTATTGAGGTTCTGAAACACCAGCATCAGAATGACGCCAATCGCCACCCACAACAGCACATTTTTTAAGACATTATTCATTCGCACACCCCCCAAACGGGAGAATTAGACTGATTATAAGACCAATATATCGTTCGATGTTAGCCTTCCCAAGACCACCTGACAAGAGCAGGGTTCTCAACCTTGTGTTCCACCCACGGTCAGATCACGGATTTTCAGCGTCGGCTGCCCAACACCTACGGGCACACTCTGGCCATCCTTGCCACAGGTGCCCACTCCCGTATCTAGTTGGAGGTCGTTGCCGATCATTTCAACCCTGGTGAGCACATCCGGGCCGTTGCCAATCAGGGTGGCGCCTTTGACTGGCCGGGTTATCTTCCCATTTTCAATAAGATAGGCTTCAGAGGCGGAAAAAACGAACTTGCCGTTAGTGATATCCACCTGACCACCCCCGAAGTTGACGGCATAGAGCCCACGCTTAACGCTGGCGATGATTTCCTGGGGATCGCGATCCCCGGCCCGCATATAGGTGTTGGTCATCCGCGGCATGGGCAAATGCGCGTAGGATTCGCGACGCCCATTACCCGTCGACCGCGTCCCGGTCAGGCGCGCATTGAGGGTATCCTGCAAGTAGCCTTTGAGGATGCCATCTTCAATCAGCGTCGTGCACTGGGTCGGGGTTCCTTCATCATCGACGTTCAGGCTGCCGCGGCGGCCATCCAGCGTACCATCATCGACAACCGTGACGCCCGGCGCCGCGACCCGCTGGCCGACCCGGCCACTGAAGGCGCTGGTACCCTTGCGGTTGAAGTCACCCTCCAGACCATGGCCAATAGCCTCATGCAGCAATATGCCCGGCCATCCCGGCCCGAGGACCACTTCCATGCAGCCGGCGGGGGCCGCCTCCGCCTCCAGATTGACGAGGGCCTGACGCACGGCCTCCCGGGCAAAGTCTTCAGCCATGTCGCCCTGAAGAAAGGTCTGATAATCGTAACGACCGCCGCCACCAGCACTGCCCTGCTCGCGCCGACCGCCCTGCTCGACAATGACGGAGACGTTGAGGCGCACCAGGGGGCGCACGTCGGCAGCCATGGTGCCATTGAGGCGCGCCACCAGCACCACCTCAAAACGGGCACTCAGGCTGGCCATCACCTGAACGATGCGCGGATCACAGGCCTGGGCGGCCCGTTCCACGCGTTCCAGCAGAGCGATTTTCTCGCTATTGGGAAGAGAAGCCAGAGGATCGACAGGCGGATAGAGCGCCAGCCCCTGACGCTGCTGCCAGACCAGCCCTTTCTCCTGTCCCGGATGATGGACAATGGCGCGCGCCGCATCTGCCGCCGTCAGCAAGGCATCCACGGCGATTTCGTCAGAATAGGCCAGACCCTGACGTTCACCGCTCACCGCCCGCACACCCACACCTTGTTCGATAGAGTGACTGCCCGACTTCACGACCCCTTCTTCCAGACTAAAGCCCTCGCTGCGGCTGTACTGAAAATACAGGTCAGCATCGTCCAGGGCGCGATGGGAGAGGCGGCCGAATACTTTTTCCAACCCCCCTTCGCTGATTCCGCCGGGAGCAAAAAGAGTAGCGCGGGCAATTTCCAGGGCTGAGGCAGTCATGACGTTCCTTCCTGACAGATAATGTGATCAGTATCGCCCAACCGGTGGTTTAGAACAAGTCCAAATTCATAAACCGACAGAGATACCCTGCCCCCGCCCACGGACAAGAGATAAAATTTCATTGTTAAATGATACTCCTGGCTAGGTTATCCACATCTTTTGCCAGACTTGCGCACGACATTATGCACAAGATATGGTTGACACCGACAGAATCAGGTCTATATTTAGTGCTTGGGCGCTCTGCGATCCGTTTTGCACTTCGCCCCGGCGTATCCCTTCACGCCGCCTCGCTGTTTGCGTTCAACTATCGCCCCGATCATAGGAGTTGTCCATGTCCAAACCTGCCGCCCAAGCTATCGTCAGCAACCCTGCCTACGACCCCTCCGAAGCGAGCCACTACAAAGTCATCCGTCGCAACAACGCGATGGTCAGTTTTGACGCCGGCAAGATCCACATCGCCATGACGAAGGCCTTCCTGGCCGTGGAAGGCGGCAGCGGAGCGGCGAGCGCGCGCGTCCGTGACCTCGTCAGCCGTCTGACGGAACAGGTGATTGAAGCACTGAAACGGCGCCAGCCGGGGGGCGGCACCTTTCACATTGAAGACATTC
>JAKAFG010000094.1 GCA_021818125.1 Pseudomonadota bacterium
TGAACAGGAAATATTCCAGAAACAAAAGCAGCGTAGCCTTCATTCCATGGCGGGGGCGAAAGGCCCAAATCTCTAAAGCGGGGTTACTCGACACAATTTATCACACTGATGGCCAGAGGTCGCAGTGCTTAGTGTGAAACGGTTTTGTAGCGGTTGTTTTGCGGCTATTAGACGGACTTCTGGTCCGTCTTTTTTTATGTCTTGAAAGCGATGGTATACTAGCCCGACCCGCTCAACAAGGATGCCGCATGGACCCCAAAGCACACCGCCTCATCTGGATTGACCTGGAAATGACAGGCCTGCGGCCGGAACAGGATCAGATTCTGGAAATCGCCACGCTGGTCACGGACAACAGTCTGCGAATTCTCTGCGAAGGTCCGGTACTGGCCGTGCATCAGCCAGAATTCGTACTTACGGCTATGGATGACTGGAACCAGCGTACCCATGGCGCTTCCGGCCTCTTGCAAAGGGTCCGCGATAGTCGCCTGGATACATCTGCAGTAGAAACACAAACCTTGGATTTCCTGCACCAGCATGTTACGGCAGGCACCTCACCGATCTGCGGTAACAGCGTATGTCAGGATCGCCGCTTTTTAGCCCGCCTGATGCCGCGGCTGGAGCGTTTCTTTCACTACCGGATGATTGATGTGAGCACCATCAAGGAACTCGCCACACGCTGGTATCCGCATCTGCCCAAATTCCCCAAAGCCGAGCGCCACGAAGCACTGGCCGACATCCGCGAATCCATTGGTGAAATCGCTTACTACCGCGAACGGCTTTTCCCGCAAGTACCTTTGCCAAACTCCGAGGCTGAAAACACAGAAACTGAATAGACGCCGTCTGCTGCTTCTTCCCGTTCCAGGGGCATCACCACTTATGAAATGCGTGCCGGTCTCGACGTCGGCCCAGTGCAGGCGCATCTGCTCCGATGTTAAGATGGCGATTTGCAGCCGTTCAGCAATTTAGGGCGGGGTGGATACAGTGCTCATCATGGAGGCACCAGCGCAAGTGGATATTGATCTCTTCTATGAACTCGCCGTACCGGCCCATCTCGGCCGTAGCGAGGCCCAAGTTTATCATGAAACCCTGGATGAACTTAGCCTCGCCGACACCTTGGGTTTTCACGGCGCCTGGCTCGTGGAACACCATTTCATGCGCGAATACTCCCACTCCAGCAGCCCGGAAACCTTCCTCGCGGCGGCCAGCCAGCGCACCAAGAACCTGCGTCTTGGCCATGCCGTTGTCGTCCTGCCCTACAGTCATGCCGTCCGTGTTGCGGAGCGCGCCGCCGCCCTGGATATTCTCAGCCACGGGCGCCTGGAGATGGGCATCGGCCGAGGCTTTTCCCCTAAAGAATATCAACTTTTTGGCAGCCAAATGGCGGACAGCAGACTTCACATGCAAGAAGGGCTGCAGATCCTTCGCCAGGCAGGTGGTGGACCCTTCAGCCATCATGGAAAACTCTACCATTTCGATGCGCTGGACATTCTTCCCAAACCCCTCCAGCAACCCCATCCACCGCTGTGGACGGCAGCCGTGAGCCCGGCGACTATCCAATGGGCAGCGCAGGAAGGTATTGGCGTGCTCTCCGGGCCGTTTAAACCCTGGTTCCTCATCAAACAAGACCTTCGTGCCTATAAAAAGAACTGGCGACAACACCACGGAGAAGGTCTTTTGCAAGCAGGTCAAAACGCGGGTTTTGCCATGACCATTGGCTGCCTGTGTCTGGAGGATGCGGCGGAGGCACGACGCTGGGCCGAGGGCTTCACCTGGTATTACCAGCGGCTGCTGGACCAGACGCGGCCGGTCCTCGCACAGCTAAAGGAAAGCTATGAATACTATCATCGTCTCGGTTTTCTCGAACCACTGCTGCGCCGTGGCCTCAATTTGCGGCTGCTGGAAACTATGGGCATGGTCGTCGTTGGCGACCCGGCTACCTGCCGCCAACGACTGGCCCGCTATGCCCGGGCCGGGGTGGATCGCCTGATTTTGGCCGTGGGTGCTGGGATGGTCCCCAGCCAAATCACCCAGCGCTCGTTGCGCTTGCTCGCCGACGAGGTGTTGCCTGCCCTGCGTGGCCCTTCCCCCCACTGATGCAGGTGCTGGTCACTGGCGCGGCGGGACATACGGCAGCAGCTCTGCTTCCCGCCCTGCTCGTTCGCCCGGATATCCACCGGGTCATCGCACTGGATCGTCGGGCACCCGCAATGCGGCATCCACACCTGCATTACCTGCCTTTGGATATCCGCGATCCGCGGCTTGTCGAGCACCTGACCGGCGTGGATTGTGTCATCCATCTCGCCTTTATAGTGCTGAGTCCGCGCCTCGGGCCGCAACGGCGCTGGCGTGAGGAGATGCGCCGGATTAACCTTGATGGTAGTCAGCATCTGTTCCGTGCGGCGGCAAATGCCGGTGTACCGCAAGTCATCTATTCCAGTAGTGTGGCAGCTTATGGCGCATGGCCGGACAACCCGGTCCCCATTGCCGAAAGCCAGCCTTGTCGGCCTGTGCCGGGGTTCGCCTACAGTGAAGACAAGGCTGCACTGGAGCAGTGGCTGGATGCGTTCACGACCAGCCAGAAGAAAACCGTGGTCTCCCGCCTGCGCCTGCACGCCATCATCGGCCCCCATGGGCAGGCATTGGTGAATGAGATTGCGACGAGCTCTTACGGATTGCGTCTACTCAACCCGGACTTGCCCATCCAGTGTCTCCACGAAGACGATGCGGTCACCGCTCTGCTGGCAGCACTAAGCTATGGACAGGGTGGCATCTTCAATATTGCGGCACCCGATCCCATCCCCTGGTCCAGCATTCCCCGCCGCTGGCAGTTACCGCTCTCCCCCAGGCAACTGCACCGCGTACATACCTGGCTACGCCCTTTTAGTACCGGCCTCGGCGATCCCGGCTGGCTGCAAGTGCTGGAAAACCCGCTGATTGTCGATATTACCCACGCCCAAAAGGCACTCGGGTGGCGTCCCCGTTATGATGTACGCCGCGGCATCGCCCAGGTGCGCGATGCCGGTGGGCAGAGCCCAATACACCCTTGGAGCGGCTGAGTGTCCGTGGCAGAATGGCTCATGAACTTCGCCCAACGTATCCCCGCACCGGCTCAGATTCAGCGTCATCATGATGCTTTGGTCGATCGGCTTAGCCAGCACAGCAGTAACTATCGGGACCCCGTCCAGACGGTTCCGTGGGAGAGCCTCGACGCGGAAACGGCTTGGCTCCCGGAGGAATTGCTATCACTGTACGGATTGCCCGAATATGCGCAACTGAGTCAGGACGAACGCATCCGCCTTTCCCAGGTCGAATTCGTCTCTTTCTGCGAGCTGGGTCTATGGCTGGAGGCCCTCTTTATCCAACGCCTGGGTGCCAACTCGCTACAGGAGATGTACCGCGATCCGGTCAGCTACCATTATCAGCTTCATGAACTGCGGGAAGAAGTGGGACACAGCCTCATGTTTCTGGAATTACAGCAACGTTCGCAACTCCCATTTATGACCCCCTTGAGTAAGCGCCCGCCCCTGGCCCGTCTTTTCGCCCGTTACGCGCCTGAAGGCTCCGCGGCTTTCTGGGCAACCATTCTAATCGGTGAGAATGTGCCGGACCGCATGAATCGGCTGATCTTTGCGCATAAGGATCTGCCCGCAGCGGTGCTGGCCATTACCCACATCCACATGCGCGAGGAAGCGCGTCACATGGCTTTTGCCCGCACCACCATTCAGATGCGCAGTCAGGCCATGGGCCGCACGCAAAAACGCCTCATCAGCCCTGTTTTGCGCGAGGTGTTTCGCCAGTTTTTGCGGACCAGTTTCTTTCCAAGCGAACAGGTCTATGCGGCGGCCGGGTTGAGCGATCCACGGATTTGGGCACGCCGCGTGCGCCACAACCCGCACCGTATTAATCTTATGAATCAGTGTGCAGCACCCAGTCGCGATTTTCTGCGCACGCAAGGCTTTGCCTTGTGAACGGCCGTTTCCTGTTATAGTTTGAGAACTGACGTTTCACTTGATTACTGAGGTGTGCCATGGCGGCATTGCAGATTGCAACTCAGCCCTTCGCCGATCAACGCCCCGGCACCTCGGGGCTGCGTAAAAAGGTCAAGGTTTTCCAGCAGCCGCATTATCTCGAAAATTTTGTTCAATCCATCTTCAATGCCATTCCTGATCGCGCCGGGGAAACCCTTGTTCTCGGTGGCGACGGACGTTTTTATAACCGTGAAGCCATACAGATCATCCTCCGGATGGCTGCAGCGAATGGCTGGGGCAAAGTCATTGTCGGACGGGGCGGACTCTTCTCTACACCCGCCGTCTCTACAGTCATCCGCGCGCGGAGTGCTCACGGCGGCATTATCCTCAGCGCCTCCCATAATGCCGGGGGGCCTGACCACGACTTTGGCATCAAGTACAATACAGCCAACGGCGGACCCGCGCCGGAAAAGATCACCGATGCCATCTGGGCTGCCAGTAAATCCATCCAGGGTTATCAGATTCTGGAGAGCGCGGATGTCGATATCGACCATGACGCGAAGTTTTTGCTGGGTGAAATGCAGGTAGAAGTCTGCGACCCGGTAGCCGAGTATACAGAACTGATGGCCCGCATTTTCGATTTTGACGCGCTGGGACGGCTCTTGCAGGGGCCCTTCCGGATGCGTTTTGACGCGATGCACGCCATTACCGGTCCCTATGCCCACGAGATTTTTGAAAAGCGTCTGGGGGCACCGGTGGGCACAGTGGTCAATGGCATCCCGCTCATGGATTTTGGGGGTGGCCATCCCGATCCGAATCTGGTTTACGCCAAGCCCCTGGCCGATCACCTGTTCGCGGAGAACGCACCCGACTTTGGCGCCGCATCCGATGGTGATGGCGATCGTAACATGATCTTGGGACACCGTTTTTTTGTGACGCCCAGTGATTCGCTGGCGGTGCTCGCAGCCCACGCTGCTGCGATCCCTGCCTACCGCCAGGGACTGAAGGGCGTCGCCCGCTCCATGCCCACCAGCCAGGCCGCGGATGTGGTCGCTGAGGCCCTGGGTATTGCTCATTATGAAACGCCCACCGGCTGGAAATTCTTTGGCAATCTGCTGGATGCGGGCAAAATCACCTTTTGTGGCGAGGAGAGTTTCGGCACCGGGTCGGACCATATCCGTGAAAAGGACGGACTCTGGGCGATACTGGCTTGGCTCTCAGTAATCGCGCATACTGGCCAATCCGTGGCCGACATCGTCACCCAGCATTGG
This sequence comes from Pseudomonadota bacterium, assembly GCA_021818125.1. Lineage (GTDB taxonomy): Bacteria > Pseudomonadota > Gammaproteobacteria > Acidithiobacillales > Acidithiobacillaceae > Acidithiobacillus. Next base: position 5,240 of record JAKAFG010000094.1, read on the forward strand.
CAGCGGTTTGGGCGTCATTACTACACGCGTCATGATTACGAAGGACTCCCGGCGGAAACGGGCGAGCAAATCATGCAGAGCATTACCGCCCAATTGCCGGTGCTCCCCGGTCAGACTTTAGCGGAACGTGAGATCCTGACTGCCGATGATTTTGCCTATGCGGACCCCATTGACGGCAGTGTCAGTGCGCATCAGGGCCTGCGCCTGCTCTTTGCCGACGGTGCCCGGCTGATATTCCGCCTGTCGGGCACGGGAACCGAAGGTGCCACATTGCGTATTTATCACGAGCATCTCGAAAAGGACCCGCAGCGCCAGCAACAGGATCCGCAGCGCGCCTTGCGCGACCTGATTCAGCTCGGCAGGAATCTCACCCGAATAGAAAACCTCACGGGTCGCAAGGCCCCCACTGTTATCACCTGATAAAGGAGTCTGATCATGATGAATTATGAAAACGATAGCGATAATGGCATTGGCTACAGCGCCCTGGGGATCGCCTTGGTGGCAGGTGCGGTAGCAGGCGCGGTCACCGCCTTGCTCTTTGCCCCACAAACGGGCGATCGCACCCGCGAACAATTGCGGCATCAGGCTAATCGGGCCTGGGATCGCGTCGTTGCCTCGCGCGAGCGGATGAATGAACGGGTTGAGGAACTGCTCGACACCATCGCCATTTATAGCGAGGAACTGGTGCAGAAGGGTAAGGAACTCAGCGACAGGGAGCGCCAACGCCTGAATGATGGTATTGGTCTTGCGCGTGGGGAGCTGGATCGTTTGCGGCGCCGTCTTTCCCGCTTAGATTGACCGCGGCGGGGCGAGCGGCTATTCTCTGCGGCGACGGGGCGTAGCGCAGCTTGGTAGCGCGCCTGCTTTGGGAGCAGGATGTCGTAGGTTCGAATCCTATCGCCCCGACCAATTAAAGCAAAGTGAGCCATGCCTGAGCCCAGGGAAGTGGAAGCAGCCTTTTGGCGGCAGCCTTTGCCAAACCTTTTTCATGCGCTCGATAGCAGCCCTCATGGCTTGACAACGGAAGAAGCCGCTTCGCGACTGGCGTCTTTCGGCCCGAACGCGCTGCGGCCCGCGCGGCGCGGCGCGCTCCTCCGGCTGTTTCTCTCCCGTTTTCGCAATCCCCTGGTCATTATCCTTCTGGTCGCCAGCGCGATTTCTGCCGTGACGGGCGACAAGGCCAGTTTTTTGATCATCAGCGCCATGGTGGTGATGAGCGTGGCCCTGGACACCGTGCAGGAATACCGCGCTGGGCAGGCGGCCGAGCGGCTCAAGCGATCCGTCGCCGTGCGCGCCACCGTCTTGCGTGATAGTCGCCCGCGCGACATTCCGATTTTCGAGGTGGTGCCAGGAGATGCGGTGCTGCTGGCCGCAGGCGATTCGGTCCCCGCAGACGGGCGGCTAATCGAGGCACGGGATTTTTTTGTCAACCAGGCGCTCCTCACCGGCGAGCCGTACCCGGTGGAAAAGCATGCGATCGAGCTTTCCGGCGAGGCAGATCTGGATACCGCCGATAATGCAGCCTTCATGGGCACATCCGTCATCAGCGGCAAGGCGACCATCCTGGTCTGCCGCACCGGCCTGGGCACCGCCCTCGGCGAGATCGCCGACAGCCTGGCCAGCAAACCGCCCCCCACTTCCTTCGAACGGGGCACACGCCAATTCGGCTTGCTGATCATGCGCCTAACGGTTTTTCTGGCGTTGTTCGCGCTTTTGGTCAACACCGCATTTCATCGCCCCCTGCTGGAGTCCTTTCTGTTCGCCGTCGCCCTGGCCGTAGGTCTCACGCCAGAACTTCTACCGATGATCGTTTCGGTTACCCTCGCGCGCGGGGCCATCCGGATGGCCCGGAAAAAGGTGATCGTGAAACGCTTGGCGTCGGTGCAGAATCTGGGGTCGATGGACGTGCTCTGCACGGACAAGACGGGAACACTCACCGAGGCGCACATCCGGCTTGAGCACCACGTGGATATCATGGGGCGGGAGAGCGAAGGGGTGCTGGAATTAGCTTATCTCAACAGCCACTTCGAGACTGGCCTCAAAAGCCCTCTGGACGATGCCATTCTCGCCCATCAGGAAATCAACGTCAGCGCCTGGCGAAAAATTGATGAAGCACCCTTCGATTTCGAGCGGCGGCGGGTCTCCGTGCTGGTGGAAAAAAACGATAGCCGGCTTCTGGTAGTGAAGGGTGCTCCCGAGGACGTCCTTCGACTTGCCGTGGCGTATGAGGCGGACGGGGTCCAAACGCCATTCGACGCACAGACTCGCAGTCGGGCAGAGGTGTTGTGCGACGAATGGGGACAGAAGGGCTTCCGGGTGCTCGGTATCGCCTGGCGACGAGTGCCACTTGACCATCCCCACGCCATGGTGGGCGATGAA
>JAKAFG010000095.1 GCA_021818125.1 Pseudomonadota bacterium
CCGCACCCGTATCCATCAGGCTCCCCTCGGAATACCAGCGCTCGTAATGCACGCCAAAGCCCTCCAGATCGTCACGGATGTCGGCGAGAATCTCGTCCAGTCCGGCGCTGTGCAGGGTGCGATAGTTTTCGCCGAGAGACTGCTTCAGGTGGGCGATGAGGGTGTCGATGGCGATATCACCGTCGCTCATCTCGGGCAGGTTGGGCAATCCGGCCGCCGCGTGCTGTAAGCGGTCGCCGACCTGCTCCCGGAGATGTGCCGCTATTTCGCGCACATAGTCGCCCCGATAACTGTTCTCAGGGAAAGGCCAGGGCAGCGCCCCGGCGGCTTCGAGATAGCGCAGGTAGACGCTGGCGGCGAGAATATCCATTTGCCGCCCGGCGTCGTTGACATAGTATTCGCAAAAGATGTCGAAGCCGTTAAAGCGGAGGATGTTGGCGAGGCTGGCGCCATAGGCGGCACCGCGCCCGTGCCCGACGTGCAGGGGGCCGGTCGGGTTGGCCGAGACGAATTCCAGTTGCAGGCGCTGGCCGGCGCCGTTCCGGTTGGCGCCGAAGAGCTCTTTTTCGGCGCCAACCTGGCGGATCACCGCATGAAAGGCGGCTGGCTGCAAAAAGAAGTTGATGAAGCCGGGGCCGGCAATTTCGGTGCGGGCAATCCATTCCGAGGCGGGCAGGGCCGCGACGATGTCGGCGGCGAGATCGCGCGGTTTGCGTCCGGCGGCTCTAGCGAGGAGCAGGGCGACGTTGCTGGCGAGATGGCCGTGTTCCACCTGCTTGGGGCGATCCAACTCCAGAGTGGCGGGAATCCCTGGAATGCTGCCCTGGGCGTGGAGTTGTTGAAGCGCCCCTTGCAGGGCTTGGCTGACAAATGCTTTCACAGAGCTACCTTATGCACGAAATTTTTGCTTTAGTGTAACCGAAGCAAACGTTTTACGGCAGAGGTTGTTGTATCCTGGACATCCTGCCGACCTGTCCACGCAGCGGGGAGCGCGAAGCAGCGTGGCTATAAGGGGCGCTTCCGGCGCTGACCGCTACGGAAAACTCGTCCTCTTCCTCCTCCACATAATTGCGCGGACCATCGGCGCTGCGCAGGGTGCTGGGCGGGATGATAAAGAAGTAGGCGCCAATGGCCGCTATCAGGCAGATCCACATGGACAGGCGCAGCAGGTTGTCGATGCTCAGGGTGCCCGCCTGCACGCTGATCAGGGTGTGCAGGTGTTGGGCTGAGAGCGCCATTTCCGGATTGAAACGGCTGATGTGGCCGCGCAGATGGTCGCTGGCAAGGGCGCTGTAGCGGGTCCAGTAGACGCTCAGCAGGCTCACCCCGATGTTGGCGCTGAAGACGCGAATGAAATTGCTGGTGGTGGCTGCGGACGGGATTTCCTGAGCACTGAGGCCGGAGAGGATAATCATGGTCAGCGGTACGAAGAGCATGCCCACCCCCATGCCGATGAACAGCACCGGCCAGAACAGGTCGCTCAGACTGCTGATGGGGCTGAGATAAGCGCTGCCATAGGCGAAGGCAAAAATGGCAAAGCAGAGGGTCGCCAGTCGTCGCAGCCCGAGTAATCCGCGCAGACGGTCCATCAGCGTCGACAAAGGGATGGCGCCGATGCCGATGGGAATAAGTACGGAGCTCCCCCAGAAACCATTGAAACCGAGGGTTTCCTCTGCCCAGAGGGGCAGTATGGAGGCCCAGCCCATGAACATGGCCCAGCCCAGGCAGAGTAACAGCAGACCCAGCCAGTAATTGCGCCGGCGCAGAAAGTGTAATTGGAGCAGGGGATGCCGGGTTTCGCTTTCCCGCCAGGCAAAGAGCAGCAGAAAGGTGAAGGCAAATAAGATCATTTTGAGAATGAAGGTGGAATGCCACCAGCCGTACTGCTCGCCCTGATCCAGCACAATTTGCATGCTCATCAGCCCGCCATAGAGCAGGCCGAAGCCCCAGCCATCGAAGGGCGGGGTTTGGGGATTGACCCGCTCTATGGGGATGCCCTTTCTGCCCAGAAACAGGGCGGCGCCCCAGAGCGGCAGGGAAAGCAGGAAAATACTGCGATAGCCCAGTTCCGTCGCCAGCAGGCCGCCGATGGCCGGCCCGAAGAAGAAGGGCACGAGCATGGCATTACTCCAGAAAATGGTTACCAGACCATGGCGCTGGCTGGGGCTGTGGCGCAGAAAAAGACTCTGACTCAGGGGGACGAGAAACCCCGCGGCGACGCCTTCCAGAGCACGGGACAGCAGCATAATCCAGAGATTATCGGTCACCGCACTGATGACGGTGCCCACCATAGCCACGGTAACCGCCACCTGAAAGACGCGGCGCATCCCGAAGCGGGCGGTCGTCCAGGGCATCAGGGTAATCCCCAGTGACCAGTGGACAATGAAGTAGGTCAGGGTCCAGAGGGCATGATCGCTGCTGGTGGAGAGACCGCCCGCGACGTAGGGAAAAATACCCTGCACCGAGGCGCCGTCGAAGGAGCCCATACCGAGGGCGAGGCCTACCCCCGCAAAGAGGGGCCAGGTTTTGGAAAGGGATGGCGATGTTTCCACGAAGCTGGATCCTTGGAAGTTGTCCTAATTTAACGCTAACGCTAATTTCACTCGCGGGCGGTGCGCGCTTTCCTGGATCTGCTGGCGACGCCGGACTGAGCCTGCGTGGGTCCCTAAAATCCGCCGTCGGCCGCGGCTACGACCAGAAAGGCGCCGGAGCCGCCCGCCGGATGCTCCAGCCAGATCAGGGGCAGGTCGGGACGGCGGCGGATGAGGGCCTCTTCGGCATCACCAGTTTCCACCACCAGGACGCCGCCCGCCTGTAGGTGATGCGGCGCCTGCTCCAACAGGGGGAGCAGGCAATCCAGGCCATCGTCGCCGGCGGCCAAGGCGAGACGGGGCTCGTGCCGGTATTCGGGGGGCAGATCTGCCATGGCCGCCGCGTCCACATAGGGCGGGTTGCTGAGGATCAGGTCGTAGCGCTGTCCATCCAATGCGGCGAAGAGGTCGGACTGATGCAGATGCACGCGCTCCTCCAGGCCATAGCTTTGCACATTCGTGCGGGCTACGGCGAGGGCCTCGGCGGAAATATCTACTGCATCCACTTCGGCATCCGGAAAGCGCAGGGCCAGGGCGATGGCCATACAGCCGGAGCCCGTGCCGATCTCCAAAATGCGCTGCACCTGCGACGCCTCTATCCAGGGTGCGAAGCCCTCCTCAATAAACGGTTCAAGCAGGCTGCGGGGAATGAGGACGCGTTCATCGACGCTAAAACGCAGTCCGGCAAACCAGGCTTCGCCAGTGATGTACGCGGCAGGACGGCGGAGCATTTCCCGCTGATAAAAGTGGTTGAGAATCGTGGTTTTCTCGCTGTTTAACAGACGGGCCGCGCCGAGTTCTGGAAGGTCTTCCGGCTCCAGGTGCAGCGCCCGCGCGATGAGGGTGTCAGCTTCGGCGCGAGGTTGCTGTTGGCCCTGGCTGAAGTCGAGCCCGGCAGCGGCAAAACGGCTGGCTCCCCAACGCCGGAAATCGGTTACCGTATGCAGTGTGGTGATAGCGAAGGCGGCATATTGTTCAAGGTTCATTTAGTCCAACTCCAGCCAGACCGGGCAATGATCGGAGCCGGTCACATCGGTGGCAATCCCGGCCCCGCGCAGACGCGGCAACAGGCTTTCATGTATCCAGAAATAATCGAGGCGCCAGCCGATATTGCGGGCGCGGGCGTCGGTGCGCTGGCTCCACCAGGAATAGTCCGCCGCGTCCGGGTGCAGGTGACGGAAGCTATCCACCCAGCCCGCCGCTACCCACTGGTCCAGGCAGGCCCGTTCTTCGGGGAGAAAGCCGGATATTTTCGCGTTCTCTTTGGGGCGGGCGAGGTCGATGGCCTGATGGGCGGTGTTGACGTCGCCACAGAATACCACCGCCCGGCCGGCGGCGATCCGGGCGTTGATCAGCTCCAGGAAGACGGCATAGAAATCCAGTTTGAAGGCGAGGCGTTCGGTATCCTTCTTGCCGTTGGGGAAGTAGACGTTATACAGGTCGAAATCACCGCAGTTGGTGACGACCACGCGGCCTTCCCGGTCGAAGCGCGGGATGCCCAGGCCCGTTGCCAGTGGCCGGCAGGGCGCTCTGCTGAAGGTGGCGACGCCGCTGTAACCCGGGCGTTCGGCGACCGCCCAGCGGTCATCGTAACCCTCCAGTGCGGTTTCCGCCGCAGGCAGGCGGTCCGGATCGGCCTTGATTTCCTGGAAGCAGAGCACATCCGCCTGCGCCGCCGCGACCCATTCGCGCAAACCCTTGCGGCAGGCGGCGCGCCAGCCATTCACGTTCCAGCTATACAGGCGCATGGTCACGATCGCTCAACGCATCACCCGCACGGCCAGAAAATCCCCTTCGGCCAGCACCTGTTCCAGGATGATACGCCCGGTATCACCGGCGGTCCCTGCTGCAGCGAGCAGGGCGAGTCCCTCCCGCGCCGCCGTCGGACTGATGACGCCATGGCGCAGGGCCAGTTGATAAAGTACGGCAACACTGATTTCCTGGCCGGGTTGTTTGATCAGTTCCCCCTGAAGCTGCGCGAGGGGACCGCCGTAGAGGAGCAGTTTGCGCACATGGTCGATATTGGGCAGTGTCGGGGTGCTCATGGTGGTTCCTTGTTGATAAATCATCCGTTAAAGCGCGCGCCGACGGGTCCGGGTGGCGGCGTCTGGCATACACCGGCTAACTCTTCTCCGGACCCGGCCAGCCCTGGCAATGCAGGGACCACAGCCCACCACTTTGTGGCGCGCTGAGCAGCGGACCCAGTTCCGTCAGGGCGGCGGTCAGTGCCTCGCGCAGACCCCAGGGTGGATTCACCATGATCAGTCCGCTGCCGAAGAGCTGTTCCCGGCCTTCTTCCGGCATCTGCAACAGTTCGCAGGTAAAAGCGGGCAGGCGCTCGCGCAAAGCCTGCCGCAGTCTGGTGATCGTACCGCGGATTTTTACCGGGTACCAGACGAGATACACCCCTTGCGGCCAGCGCTGATAGGCGCGGATCAGGGTGTCCGCAAGGCGCTCCCATTCATCTCTGCGTTCAAAGGGCGGATCGATCAGGATCAGGCCACGTTTTTCAGGCGGGGGAATCAGCCCGAAGAGGGTGCGATAACCGTCTTCGCCGATGATGCTGGTGTGCGCCCGCTTGCCCATCGCCTTGCGCAGACGCGTCGCTCCTTCGGGCTGCTGTTCGCAGAGCACCATCCGGTCAGCAGGCCGGAGCAGGGCGGCGGCGAGGACGGGTGAGCCGGGATAGTGGCGTAATACGCCGTCGCTGTTCTCATTGCTGATGATTTTCAGCCAGGCGCCCGCATGCGGCAGGCTGCGCCGGTCCGCCCAGAGGCGCGCAACGCCCTGCAAGTGTTCCCCTTGCGCGCTCAGTGTATATCGTCCCGCACCCGCGTGGGTGTCGATGTAAGCGAGCGGCGTGTCCTTACGGATCAGGGCTTGCAAAGTGAGACTCAGGGCCAGATGCTTGATGCAGTCGGCAGCATTGCCGGCGTGATAATGATGGTCGTAATTCATGGTCTGCTTATCTTTCTGGGGTTGGCTTGGGGCGATGCTTTCGTCATGATAACAGATAGCGGCCTAGACTCAGCGGAAAAGGAGAGATGAAGATGCGACTTTATGCTACGCAGACCAGCCCCTATGCCCGGAAGGTGCGTATCGCACTGCTGGAAAAAAACATCCCCTGTGCTTTGGAGTGGGTGGACCTCCGCGCCGCCGACCATGGGGCACTGGAGCACAATCCGCTAGGCAAGATCCCCGTGCTGGTGCGTAATGACGGCTCGGCCGTATATGACTCAGCAGTGATCATCCAATATCTGGAAATTCTGCGCCCCGAACCTGCCATCATCCCCCATGATCCGGAGGCCCGCATTGAGACATTGCGGATTGAGGCGCTGGCCAGCGGCATTATGGATACCACGGTTGCCTGGGTGTTGGAGCAACGCCACAGTAAAGATTGCCAGGATGCCGGTATGTTGCAGCGTGCTCGCGGCAAGGTGCTTGCCGCATTGGCGGTGCTGCAGGAGGAGGCGTGCGCGTGGAAAGATGTGGCCGCAGCGCCGGTGTTGAATCTGGCGCAGATTGCGACCATCGCCGCGGTCGGTTATGTCGATCTGCGCGCACCGGATTTCTTGCTGCAATTCCCGGATTTGACGGCCTGGATGCACTCCCTGCGTCAACGTCCCGGCATCAGTGCCACTGCGCCCCAGTAATTTTCGTGAAAATTGCGACCTGGGACGTGAACTCCCTGAAGGTGCGTCTCCCGCAAGTGCTGGAATGGCTGGGTAGCGAGCAGCCCGATGTTCTTTGTCTGCAGGAGACCAAGCTGGCCGATGCGCGTTTCCCGGTGGCCGAACTGGCGGACGCAGGCTACCAGTCGCTCTATCACGGTCAGCCGACTTATAACGGCGTTGCCATACTGAGCCGGACAGCACCCGACGACGCTCGCTGCGACTGGCCAGGCGGTGGTGACGGACAGGCACGATTGTGCGCCGCCAGCTTCGGTGACTTACGCGTCATCAATGTTTATGTGCCCAACGGTCAGTCTTTAAATAGTGACAAGTATCCATATAAATTACAATGGCTTGGACGTCTGCGCGCGCTGATTGCCGAGGAGTTGCAGCGCTGGCCGCAACTGCTGCTGGTAGGGGATTTCAATGTTGCCCCTGACGCCCGTGATGTTTGCGACGCTACGGTCTGGGGGGATGGCATACTCTGCTCAGTTCCCGAACGGGCGGCGTTGGGTGCCCTGTTGAGCCTCGGACTGCATGACAGTTACCGTAGCCTGCACCCGGACGCGCAGGCGTGGAGCTGGTGGGATTACCGCGCGGCAGCGTTCCGGCGCAATCAGGGGCTGCGCATCGACCTGATCCTGGCCTCGAGTCCACTCCTTGCGCGCACTCAGGATGTCGTCATCGACCGTGCCGCGCGAGCGGCAGAGCGCCCGTCAGATCACGCGCCTGTCTGCATCACGCTGGAGAACGAGGCATGATTGGTATTCTGGTCGTCAATCTCGGCACCCCCGATGCGCCCACCGCCCCGGCAGTGCGCCGCTACCTACGCGAGTTTCTCGGTGATACCCGGGTAGTAGAACTTCCGCGGATCCTCTGGTGGCCCATCCTGAATGGGCCCATTCTGCTGTTTCGCCCCGCCCGCTCGGCGCGCAATTATGCGCGCATCTGGCTTCCCGATGGCTCACCCCTGATGGTCTATAGCCAGCGCCAGTGCGATGCACTGCAGGCCCGCTGGGATCAGCAGTTTCCCGGTCTGGTCCGGGTGGAGCTGGCTATGCGCTACGGCAATCCGTCAGTTGCGAAAGGCATGACCGCTTTGCGCGACGCCGGCTGCAGCAGAATACTGGTGGTGCCGCTTTACCCCCAATATGCAGCGG
>JAKAFG010000096.1 GCA_021818125.1 Pseudomonadota bacterium
GTTTTCCTTACCCGCTATGGCTTTCGCCACAGGGCCACAAGGACCCTTTTGGAGTCTGGATCATGCCTTCACCCTGGCCGTGAGGCTGTAGGTGGGAACCGTCTGATCTCTACACCTTCCGGAACCTTTCCGGCTTGGCTCGGCGTTACCTCGGATAAACCAGGGGATTCGCCGAATTTGATTCCTGCCACCCTGCCCGTTTCCCGGCAGGGGCTCGATTTGGGGACAAGACCGGTGCAATCAACCGCTCTGCCACACCTCCGTGGTCCTCTAGTTTAACGAAAGTGCTACCCGATGGGAATGGACGCAACACCGCTCCCCACTAAAATCTTATATAATGATTTTCTTCTTGTTTATCGAGCAATTAAAAATACCTTGGTGCTGGCAACAACCCCCAGAGGCTATACTACCCCTACGCTCATCTGGAGCGCGGCGATAGCAATATGGAGGAGAGGTCGATGTTCAAAAAAATGACAATAGCTGCCATCTTGGGGCTTGGTTTGGCGGGGTCGACAATGGCTGTGGCGGCGGACGCCCCGACTGCGGCAGCAAATAGCACTGCCCAGGCTCCCGCCGCTGCTCCGGATTTCATGTCCTCTGCCTGGGCGCAAAGTCTCTGCACAGCCTGGAACAACAGCTCGACATTGACCAAAAAGCTGGCCGGTTCCTGGGCCAAAAACAATGGTGGCAAAGGCTACAAAGTGATGGAACTCTCCGACTCCGACATGAAGACCACTCCGCCTGTACAGCTCGAAATCGCTCTGAAGGGAGACAAAGCCGAGTGCATCTACGGCGGCCCCATCAAAGTCACCAAACTTAACTACAGTTACGACTACAAGATGTGGGCTACTACCCATAACTGGCACCACATGGGCTCGCCCATGATGGCCATGATGTGGGGTGACTTGAAGTTCAAGGGTCCGAAAATGGAAGCCATGGAAAACATGGGTCCATTCGCTGCTTTCCTGAAACTCATCAAGGACGTGCCCGCAACGGTTCCAGCCTCCTGATCGGCTGTCTCCGTAACAACAAAAGGGCACCCCGGAACCACTGGGGGTACCCTTTTTGCCTGAGCCAGGCTCCCCGCCTGCTAACTCTTCTGCAAACGCTCCAGCAGAATGGCGTTTACCTGATCAGGATTGGCTTTCCCCTGACTGGCTTTCATCACCTGACCCACAAAGAAGCCCAACAGTTTGTCCTTCCCGGCGCGGAAATCGGCCGCCTGTTGTGGATTGGCCGTGACAATGGCATCCACCATCGCCGCAATAGCCGCCACATCGGTAATCTGCCGCAAACCCCGACCATCAATGATGGCATCCACCTCGCCACCGCGATAGAAAATCTCTTCAAAGATTTCTTTGGCGATCTTGCCAGAGATCGTCTGATCCGCAATACGCTGAACCAGCAGACGCAGTTTTTCTGCAGAGACCGGGCAGCCCTCAATCTCAATGCCCGCCTTGTTGAGGGCGCCGAGCAGATCGCCCATGACCCAGTTCGCCGCCAGTTTACCATCCACACCGGCGGCCACCTGCTCGTAGTAATCTGCCAAGACACGGCCTGCGGTGAGCACCCCCGCGTCATAGGCTGTCAGGGCGTACTGACTCATAAAGCGGGTACGCTTGGCATCGGGTAACTCAGGAAGGATGTCCCGTATCCGCTCAATACGCGACTCGTCCAGCACCAATGGTAACAGGTCGGGATCAGGAAAATAGCGGTAGTCGTTGGCTTCTTCCTTGCTGCGCATGGAGCGGGTTTCGTCGCGATTGGCATCATAGAGACGTGTTTCCTGCACAATCTGACCACCACTCTCCAGAATATCGCGCTGGCGAACGATCTCGTATTCAATCGCCTTTTCCAGAAAACGGAAAGAGTTGAGATTCTTGATCTCTGCCCGGGTCCCGTATGCCGCGCCCGGCCGCCGCAGGGAGACGTTGGCGTCACAACGGAAGGAGCCTTCCTGCATGTTACCGTCACAAATATCCAGATAACGCACCAGGGCATGCAGTTTCTTGAGATACGCCACCGCCTCAGCCGGCGACCGCATATCCGGCTCCGACACGATTTCCAACAGCGGCGTACCCGCGCGATTCAGGTCGATGCCAGACTGACCGATAAAGGCTTCGTGCAGCGATTTACCGGCGTCTTCTTCAAGATGAGCACGGGTGACACCCACTACCTTTTCCACACCGTCAGCCAGTTGCACCGTCAGCGTCCCCTTGCCGACGATGGGCAGCTCGTATTGGCTGATCTGATAGCCCTTGGGCAGATCGGGGTAAAAGTAGTTCTTGCGGGCAAAAATACTGTGCCGGTTCAGCTCCGCGCCAATCGCCAGCCCTAAGGCGATAGCCTTATCTACTGCTGCCGCATTGAGGACCGGCAGGGCGCCGGGCATAGCCAGGCAGACCGGGCAGGTGTGACTGTTAGGCTCCGCCCCGAAAGCGATCGGACAGTCGCAAAATATTTTGGTGGCGGTATTGAGCTGGGCGTGGACTTCCAGGCCGATGACGACTTCCCAGTCCATACTCAAGCCTCCCTCGCCTGCAAGGGCGGACGCGCGCGATGCCATTGGGTTTCCTGCTGATAGCGATGGGCCACATTGAGTAAGAGATCGTCGGCGAAGTAATCCCCCATCAACTGCATGCCGATGGGCAACCCGGCCGCAGTGAAGCCACAGGGAACGCTGAGCGCGGGAATGCCCGCCAGATTTACCGCGATGGTATAAATATCCGCCAGATACATGGCTACCGGATCCGCGTTTTTGGCCCCCAGCGGAAAGGCTGGGGTCGGGGTGGTCGGCCCGACGATCACGTCCACTTCCGCAAAAGCCCGCCGGAAATCCTCGCGAATCAGGCTGCGCACCTGCTGGGCCTTGCGATAATAGGCATCATAGTAACCCGCAGAGAGCACGTAGGTGCCCACCAGAAGCCGTCGCCGCACCTCCGCACCAAAGCCCTCATACCGGCTCTGCTGATACAAATCGGTCAAATCGGCGGGGTTCGCCGCCCGGTGGGTGTAGCGCACCCCGTCAAAACGGGCCAGGTTGCTGGAGGCCTCCGCCGGCGCCAGGACATAGTACGTGCTCACCGCATGGGGATTATTAGGCAGACGAATCGACTGCACCGCGGCGCCCTGCCGGGCGAGCTCCGCAATACCCGCCTGCACGGCGGCCGCCACCTCGGGGTCGAGACCAGCGCCGAAAAACTCCTCCGGAACCCCCACCCGCAAACCCTGCAAGGGACGATCCAGACCGCGTAAAAAATCGCTGGCGGCGGCCGGGTGACTGGTGGAATCGCGCGGGTCATGCGCGGCCATCACGTTCAGCATCAGCGCACAGTCCTCGGCGTTACGCGCCATGGGACCCCCCTGATCCAGACTGGAAGCAAAGGCGATCATGCCGTAACGGGAGACCCGGCCATACGTCGGCTTGATACCCGTGATGCCACAAAGGGCGGCTGGCTGGCGGATAGAACCCCCGGTATCCGTACCCGTCGCCACGGGGATCAGGCCCGCCGCCACCGCAGCGGCAGATCCCCCGGAAGAGCCGCCGGGCACCATATCGGTATGCCAGGGATTGCGCACCGGACCAAAATAACTGGTCTCGTTGGAAGAACCCATGGCGAATTCATCCATATTCAGCTTACCCAGCATGACCATACCCTCTACCGCCAGCCGCTCGACCACGGTGGCGTTGTAGGGCGCGACAAAATGCTCCAGCATTTTTGAACCACACGTGGTGCGTACCCCCGCGGTGCAGAAGATGTCCTTATGGGCCATGGGAATGCCGAGTAAGGGACCATCTTCACCAGCCGCACGTCGCGCATCCGCCGTCGCCGCGGCGGCGAGGGCTTTGCTCTCGGTAACCGTGACAAAAGCATTCAGTGCCGGATTGAGGGCGGAGATCCGCTTTAACAACGTCGTGGTCAATTCTACGGAAGAAAAATCCCGCTCTTGCAGGCCCTGGCGGAGTTCCCGCAGGGAGAATTCGTGGAGTTCCAAGTGTAGCTCCTACTCGATAACTTTGGGGACGAGAAAAAGCCCGTGTTCAGCCGCCGGAGCACTGGCCATAAGCACCTCACGCTGATCATGATTGCCAACCGTGTCCGGACGCAAGGGCTGATCCAGATCCAGAGGATGGGCCATGGTCGGGACACCCGTTGTCTCAATCGCACGCAGTTCTTCCACCAACCCCATGATACGTTCCAACTGATCCGCCACTGCGGGTATTTCTGTCTGCGGCAGCGCAATACGGGCCAGATGTGCCGTGCGCCGCACGGTATCGTGATCGAAGGCCATGATTATGGATTTCCTTTTTTGCTCTCGTGACTCTGGGTGGCTTGATCTGGTGTGCTGGCCACCGGTGGAGGCAGTTGCAGGCCCTCCAGTAACTGGTTTTTACTGACAGCCCCTCCGGAAATCAGATACTGCTCATGCTGTTCCCAGGCATTACGCATAAACACGTAAGGATTAACGGCATCCTGAACCATCTGAATGTTGGGCCCTTCGACATAGGCCTTGTTGATAATTCCCATACCCGTCAGGGCGTACTGAGCCGGAGCACTGGTCAGATAATATGCCGGCCCGGTAAAAATCGTCATCGCCAGACCGGGCAAACTGCGTAGTGAGCTGGGCCCATAAAACGGCAGCACCAGATAGGGTCCCTGCGGAACCCCCCAGACACCCAGCGTTACTCCCAGGCTGTTCTCGTGGTTGGGCAGATCCAGACGGTTAGCCACATTGAAGAGTCCACCCAGACCAAACACGGAATTGACGAGGAATCGGCTCAGATCTTCCATTCCCTGCTGACCACGCCCCTGCAGGAAATCATTGATAAAAATATAGGGCATATCCACATTGGAGAATACATTGCTGACCCCCTTGCGGACGAAATCCGGGGTCACTGTTTTATATCCGGTGGCTACCGGCTCCAGCACATAATCATAAAGACCCATGTTCAGATGAAACATCGGCCTGTTGATGGCTGCCAGCGGGTCTGCGGGAGTTTCCACAGCACCCTGAGGCCCATTTACCGTGGCACAGCCCGACAAAGTCAATACACCAAGGGCCAGCATCACTCCTGTTAAATACGCACCTGATCGCATCATTGGGATCCTTTGGCGTACCCGGCAATTTGTGCTTTCAGATGCGCAACCAGTGCGGCAAAACCCTTTTTCTGCATAGTTTCGGTATATTCCGCCCGCTTCAGGGCAAGATCGCTGACCCCGTCGGCGAAGACATTAACGATGCGCCACTGATCCCCTTGCTTCTGCAGAATATAATCAAAGCGATGCACCTTGCCATTATGCTCTGTAAAGGTACTGAATACCCCCTCCGTACCGGGATGCAAGGTTTCGCTCCGCATGATGGCAAAACGCTCCCCGTTGTAGCTGTCGAAACGCGCTGCATAAGTGGCTGCAGTGTAATCAGCAAGCACTCCAACAAACTCTTTTTGCTGTTCTGGACCAAGTTTTTCCCAATAGGCGCCCAGCGTCAGGCTGTCGATTTGCGGATAATCAAAAGCGCTCTGCACCACCGGGGCGACAATGCGGTAACGACCACCGTAACCCAATCGGCTTCCACCCTGCATGGATTTGGTGAGGGCAGCATCCAACGCAGTGATGGTTGCTTCCGGCGTATTCGCAACAGTCGTCTTGGCCGTTGACGTTGTAGATGTGGATGCCGTTGGCGCAGTCATCGCCGCTGCGGAGAGCGCCGGGGTGATACCCGTCACCGCACAGGCCAACAGCGTTATTACGGATTTTTTCAGCATAATTCCTCCAGATCCATCCCGAATTCAATGACGATTCGGAACTTATCTCAACGTTCGACACGCAATGGAAAGACCGGGTGACTGGGACTCTGAGGAGGCGGTGACACCGGCATGTCCGGCGCCATCGGCCCCTCCGTGCGCGGACCTCGCAACGCTACTTTCAAGGCTCGCAGCGGGTGGGTGAAGGTATCATTGACGGCCGTCGGCTCAAAACCAGAGTGCACCTGACATTGGTCACACTTCCCATTCACTCCCACGCCATATTTATCCCAGGGCGTGGTCTCCATCAACTCATTGAAGCTCTGCGCATAACCCTCGCTGACCAGCAGATAACAGGGCTTCTGCCAGCCAAAAATGTTGCGGGTGGGGTTGCCCCAGGGTGTGCACTGATAATTCTGATTACCTGCCAGAAAATCTAAAAACAGGCTGGATTGATTAAACGTCCAGTTTGCCTTGCGCTCCTTGCCGATACGAAAGATATCGCGAAAAAGCTGGCGTGAGGCACGCCGCTGGATAAATACCTCCTGCTGCGGTGCCCGCTCGTAATTGAACCCCGGCGAGATGGTCACGCCCTCGACACCCAGGGCCTTGCAATCATCCAGGAAGCTCGCTACTTCTTCAGCACCTTCGCCTTGGAAGAGGGTGCAGTTGACCGTGACCCGGAAGCCTTTTTCCACGGCTTCGCGGATCGCCGCTGCCGCCCGCTGATAGGTGCCAAGCTGACACACGGAATCATCATGACGATGTTCGTTGCCATCCAGGTGCACCGAGAAGGTCAGGTACGGGGACGGCTGATAGTCGTCCATACGTTTTTTGAGGAGTAGTGCGTTGGTACAAAGATAAACAAAGCGCTTGCGCTCGACGAGGCCCTCCACGACGGCGGGCATATCTTTGTGAATCAGCGGCTCGCCACCGGCGATGGAAATAATAGGCGCGCCGCATTCCTCGGCGGCGCCAATGCATTCCTCGACAGAGAGGCGTTTGTCGAGCGTTTCATCGGGGTAATCAATTTTGCCGCAGCCCGAGCAGGCGAGGTTGCAGCGGAACAATGGCTCCAGCATCAGCACCAGGGGATAGCGCTTACGTCCCCGCAATTTCTGCGTAAGGATGTAGCGTCCTACCCGATAGCTCTGAATTAAAGGAACGCCCATGATAGAATACCCTCGCCTCGCTGCGACGCAGCATGTAAGTAATGAACAACACCTTGTGGCCAGTATAACATACCAAAGCGTATGTGGGACAAGATCACCAACGTTTAGAATGAATGTGGGTATCGGAACCCAGATCCAAAGACATGGCGATCATGAAAGGCTCTCCTCATTGGCATGTCTGTGCCGCCACTGAAGGTGTATATGATGGCCCTCTAATGCTTGCCATGACAAGAGTACCGGGATGCCCAGCACGATTTCGCGGAAACGCCGTGCCAGCGAAAAGGCCAGCGCCAGGTCTGGCCCCACACCGATAGCGCTGCCGAAAAGGATAAAACCGCCCTCCTGTACCCCCAGTCCCCCAGGCACCAGAAAGGCCATGCTGCGCAGGGCTTGCCCCAGGCTTTCCATGAGCAGCGCCGCCCAGAAGGGAATGGGATGCCCGAGCAGCCAGAAGGTAAACCAGACCTCCGCGGTGCCTGCCAATAGA
>JAKAFG010000097.1 GCA_021818125.1 Pseudomonadota bacterium
GCCACAAAGCTGATGGCCGCCAGATGGTCGAGGATATCCTCCGTCGCCGCCGACATGGCCGTTCCTTAGCCCTGTTCCGGGAAGAAGGTCCGGAAAATCTCCAGCAGCGCCTCGGCCAATTCCGAGTCGTCGGTCTGCGGATGGATGATCGCCACGGTACAGGCCTCCAGTGCATCCAGACCCGCCACCATCAGCGCACCCGCATAGATCAGGGCGCGGGTAGAGGTCACCTCCTGCAATCCCTGATCCTTGAGGTTCCGTGCCTTACCCGCCGCCGCCACCAGCGCCCTGGCCCGACGCTCATCCATGCCCGCCTCTTTCATCACAATCCGCGTTTCCACGTCGGCGGGCGGATAGTTGAAATTCATCCCCACAAAACGCTGCTTGGTCGAAGGCTTGAGGTCCTTCAGCACCGTCTGGTAGCCCGGATTGTAGGAAATCACCAGCATAAAATCGGGGTGCGCAATAATCTCCACGCCGAGCTTCTCAATGGGCAGATGACGGCGATGATCGGTCAGCGGATGAATAACGACCGTCGTATCGGTACGCGCCTCGACGATCTCGTCCAGGTAGCAGATCGCACCCTCCCGCACCGCTTTGGTCAGCGGGCCGTCCTGCCAGACCGTCTCGTCATCCTCGATCAGAAAACGTCCCACGAGGTCCGAACTGGTAAGGTCTTCATGGCAGGCGACGGTCACCAGCGGCCGCTTCAGGCGCCACGCCATGTGCTCCAGAAAGCGGGTCTTACCGCAGCCCGTTGGCCCCTTGAGCATGACCGGCAGACGCCGATCCCAAGCCGCCATAAACACCCTTACTTCATTCGCCACCGGCTGATAAAAAGGCTCCTCGAAGAGCAGGCGCAAGCCGTTACTCTCTGCCATTTTCGTCTCACTCATACTTTGTCCCCATGATTTTGCTCAGCATAACTGTGCAGGTACAGATAAATATGGCGCAGGGTATGAATCACCATGCGCTCTGGTTGTGCGGGCAGCGCATCGGTACGCTCCGCTTTCAGGCAATTCTGGTAATAAATCAGTTCACGGCAATTGTCGCGAATGGTGTTCCAGTGGGGTGAACCTTTCACCAGCGCCCTCCACAATTCCAGCAAATCCGCATCACCGACATAGGGCTTGTGCTCCGCAGCCAGCATAATGCGCAACATGGCTGCCGCTTCTTCCACGCCCGCCGCCACCAGTTCCGGCAAGGCCATCCCCGCGGTCTGCTGCCGCGCCAGCGCTTCAATACGCTCGTGCGTTGCATCTAATGCGCTTATTAACTTGTTTGACTGTGTCATCATCACTCCTGATGGATTTTCTGGCCGCGACCAGCTACCACTCCGCGCGATTTTCGTCTAGGATAAAAGAGTTTTAGCTGAATGCGTGTACAATTCATTTTATAGTGTGATTAAGAAGGGGCTACCATGAGTACGAATCTGATCAAAATGGTCAAACTCAACAACCTGCAATACAACGCCAACCGCGACCCGCAGGTTTACCGCCGCGTCGCCGGCCATCCTTTCCGGATTCAGGCCATGCTGGAAGGCAAGGGCACCGCGAAGATCAGCGTCACCTGCGAAGGCAAGACCCTGAAAGAAGCCAGCCTCGAATTGCCCGGCATTTTCTCCTACGAAATCACCTTCAAGAACGCCGGCATCCGTATCGCCACCCTCACCGTCAGCGCCAACGGCCAGAACGAAAGCCATGACCTGCTGCTGGACACTGAAGCTCACGCCAAAGTCGGTTAGCGCTTCACCGCAGGCAGCGCCCATCGGTTCTCCAGCTGATGGGCGGTACCCCAACATTTACCAGCCAAACAGGGCAAAAAACTCCGGCAGGCGCTGCAAGCCCGCATCCCGGTCAAAAAAGCGGTCCGCCCGCGCCGAACGCGCCGCATCCCGCTGTTCCTGGCTCCCACCCAAACAAAATATCGCAATATTCAATTGATATTCCTGCCGCAGGGTATCAATCAATTCAATAGGCTCTACAATCCCCGGATCATCCAGATTCAGCAGCATAAAACGATGCAGCAGCACTTCCTGCCAATCGCCAAGGCCATCCAGGTCCGTAGCCTCCGTCATCCCCCAGCCTTCGGGCGTCGCCGCCATGACCGCCGCGTGCAATTCCGGATCACTTGCCATGAGAATAAAGCGCTTGCGCATCCGATCACTGATAGTGGGCACTCGGCCACCTCCATTGCATGAATTCAGGATATCCGTGAGAAGTGCGGTGGGCTCAATCCGTCCAGACCGCCGTCCCTAATAGTCTTTCGCCCCAGTGCGGAGCTTCTTTGCCAGCGATTTCTCGCAACCGCTCGCCAAGCTGGACAGGGTCAGGCTGCAGGCCGGTTAACCGTGCCCCCTGCCCCGCCGACCAGGCAGAACCAGCGACGCGCCGAAAGGTGCCATTTTCCGTCCACACCCGCAGCCAATGGCCATCGGGCCAGTGCTGCTCCGTCAGGAAAGCACCCGCTTTGAGCTTGATACCGGCAGGCACCCGACGGCGGATGGGCTGGTCCCAGTCCACATCCTCCAACTCAGTCTGCTCCACCGTACGCCGCTCTATCTCCGTAGGCTCCGTCGGAAACACCACCTCCCAGCCCGTAGCACGCAGCAACACCGGACAGACCTCCAGCACTGCCTCCGCACCTACCACTCTGTCCAGCAACTGCGACCAGCTACACAGCCCTTCCTGCAAAGCCTCTATCAGCCATGTGCGAAAGCCCGCCGAAGGGGCTGCCACGCAGTCCACAAAGGACGCCCACTGCGCCTCCAGAATAAAGCTGCCACCCAGCACCAGACTGTGCCCAATGGTCGCGGCCCCGGTGCCACTGATCTTGCGCCCCTGACACCAGAAATCATGCCCTTCCCGCGCCTCCACTTTCAGGCCGAAATACTCATGCACAGCGATCACCCAAGGGGCAATCAGGGCAAACAACTCAGGCGCACGGCGCACCCGCGTAGCAGGCGGAAAGATAAAGAAATAACTCAACTGACCAGGATCTACCCAGACCAAACCACCGCCCAGGGCTCGTTGCACAACCGGAACCCCCAGCCGCTCGCAAGCCAACCGGTCCAGCTCCGCACCCGGCCCCTGCGCGGCCCCCAGACTCAGATGGGCGTCAGACTGCGCCAGCAGCAGAATGGGAGGCATATCCTGCTCGCCCTGCGCCTCCGCCAAGCCAACATAAGCACGGTGCAGAGCCTCCGGGGCGAGTTTCCCCAGACGGATAAGGCGAATTCGCATCATCTACAAAACCGCACCCGACCGAAGCGATTAACCCGCGTTCATCAGCCCTCCGTGGTCTCCGCCTGCGTTTCTTTATCCTTCGGACGGTAAAAAACCGAGAAGTAAAAGTCGCGCTCATTGAGGGCCTGATGCCAGCGCGCCCGCTCTTCCACGCCCGCCTGCATGATCCCTGCCATGGCCATGGACTGCTCGCTGTCGAGAATCAGGATGCCGTCCTGCAAATCTTCATCCAGATCAATAAAATGAGCCGCCAGCCCTTGCGGCTCCTGGATATGTACCAGGAAAGACCTGCAGGAGGGGTCTTCCGGGTCCAGCGGTGTCATCACCAGCCGCCCCAGATAAGCCATGCGCGCCAGTTGATTGAAACGGGGAATCTCCAACTTTTTCCCCATCTTGTACTTTTTCAGCTCGTTCTTCAGGCTGCTCACATCGGTAATCGGTATCGACTTCATGATAATCCCTAGCAATACGGTCGGCTATATATTCCCCCAAACCCCCTCCCCATGCAAGACGCCCACAAAAAAGGAGACGGTTGCCCGTCTCCCGCATAACCCGAGGAGGGATTTTTTAGAATTCGTAACCGATCTGAAGGCCGTAGGAATTTTCCGAAAGCGTTGCGCTTGGCGTCGCGAGCGTCTGACCCGGTTGCTGGAACGGCGATATTCCGCCGGTGTTAGTATTGGAGAACTCGTGCATGTAGGCCTCCGTCAACTTCCACCCCATGCCCAGCTTTTGTGTGGCACCGAAGGTGATGGCATTCTGCACGATGGCCGGGAAGATCAGATTGGAGGCAATCGTGTTGTTACTGATGGGATTGGAACCATATGTATAGCCAGCACGTACCTGCAGCCAGTTGGTGAGATCATATTGTGTGCCGATGTTCGCCACCCACTGGTTCTTCCAATGCATCGGTAATGCAATAGAGGATACACTACCCGCAGGTGCGCCATGATAAACGGCATTCCAAGGACCAGACACGTCAAAGTTATTCATAGTGCTCGCCCAGTTAATCCACTGCCCCTCTACACTGATCAACCATTGCGGGATTGGGCGGATCGCCAGACCAAACGCAACCTGCTGCGGATAATTCAGAGTACCGCTATATTGACCGGGACTTCCGTATACCCCAGACCCGGTTTGATTTACCTGATTTTGAACGCCCGCCTGCCAGTTTAGGGACGAAAACCAAATGGGTGATTTATAGGTCAGGCCCAAGGTGACCATATCATTCACCTTGTAGAGCATACCCAAAGTAAAGCCAGCGCCATATGCCCACGAAGGATTAGCGAGATTCAATCCACCCGTGACCGGCATAATACTGGTGACAGGCACGCCACCCGGTGTTTGTCCAACAATAACTGGCGCATACTGCGAAAAAGTCTGCTGGAAAGAAGCTTGTTCAGCAGCAATATTCAGCGTAGCACCCACAGCCAAATGATGATTCACCTTCATAGCAATAGAAGGTGCCATTTGCATAAAGGTGATGCTACTAAAAGCTTGCGCGTATCCGCCATAGGGTAGATGAGGATTGGCAGGCACATTCTGCAAATAATTCACACCCAAACCAGAAGTACCATACACACCACCGCCAAATACAATCCCATCCCCAAATGCAGGTGCCACCCAACCTATCGCGGGCACGCCATATACATTGCTGTGGCTGCCAATCTCACCAAAACCCAGATTGGTTTTACGGGTCGGATTAAAAATTTCTGCCGAGAACGCGGCTTGCGGAGTCATCAATGCCAGTCCGGCCGGGTTGCTGATGGCCGCAGACAGAGGATCATCAGGAGCCGCAACCACGGCACCTGCCATGCCCACGGCATACTGACCAATACCAATCAACTGATAACCATCTGTTGCAAATGCGCTGGCCGACAGGCCCATCGCCAATGTCGCGCCAACCGCAATTCCTAAAATTTGTGATTTTTTCATCTGAATCCTCCGCCCTCAGTTGTGTCGCTAATGACACGATGATTGTGTCGGAACTGGAACAGTGTTGCAAGGCCTTGGTTCTATCAATTTTTTAATCCGTTTATCAACCCACAAAATGATGGTTTATTAGCAATAATAAATATTATAAAGGCCCATAAGAGAACCCACGGAAATCCAACAAAAAAGGGGCCGAAGCCCCTATATGCGCACTACATAATATACCCTGATTCGGGGCGAGACCTTGGCACTAGCCCAAAAACTGCAAATCCTGCAACCGCATCTGGCGCCGCACGATCTCCACATCTTCCTTGTTCAGCGCAAAGGGAAAGGAGCGAATGTCCGAAGGCGACGAATCCCCATAAGGCCGATTACAGGCGCTGACTTCTTCATCATCCTTACCTGGGCAGCCGGAGGTCTGGAAGGGCTTACCGGAGTTGATGATGTCTTCCAACTCCGCCTGGGGATAACCGAAACCCAGTACGCGACCATACTGATCAAACTCCATATCCTCATAACGGCCACCCGCATAGTCAATCAGGAAGCGGCCCAACTGCACCCGGCGCCAATGGTCCTGAGGCACGGCGTCCCAATCCTCCATCATGGAGCCCTTCTCGGGGAAGAAGGCAAACATGTGGTTATGCCCACCCATGTCCTTCAGCTTCTGACAGACGGCGAGGATTTCCTGCTCCGTCTCGCCCATGCCGCAGATCAGGTGCGCGCCGAATTTCTCGGGTCCGTAAATTTCCGCCGCCCATTCGATGGTCTGCCAGTACTTATCCCAGGAATGAGGGCTTTGCACCGTCTTGCCACGGGTACGCTCAAAGATTTCCGGCGTCACGGCGTCCAGTGCGACGGTAAAGATATCGGCACCCATCGCCTTGAGGTCGATGAGATCCTGCTTCTCCATGGTGGTCGGATTGGAAAGGATGGAGGCGGGAATGTGGGGCGCCACCTCCATCCAGCGCTTCAGCATGACTTGTGTATCCTGGTCGGAATCGGGGTGGGTGATCATACTGATGCACATACGCTGGAACTGGCCTTTGTCGCTGTTCTTGGCGATACGTTCGAGCATTTCATCCACGCGCACCGTCGGCCAGTCCACCCGGATGAAGTTGCGGTCGGCGTAATCGCGGCTCTCCTCACGGTGTCGGGCCAAACCGCAGTAGGTGCAGTTGGCACGACAGCCTTCCGGATAGGTCATCAGCAGATTCAGACAATTAGTACAGGAGGTACGGTGCATCACCCCAGGCACCAGGCCCAGGGTAATCGCCGCCGCGGTGCTGAGCTGCACATACTCCGGCGACCGCATCGTCGGCGTTTTGACGAAATAATCCGGGCGATAAAAGTTCAAGGGCTGAGAATTTTCTTGCGCTACCGCACTCATGGAAGTTCCTCCTGTCATTCCGCCTCAGGCGGCGTAGTATTCATCAAAGGCGATCCAGCCGGATCGCATTACCCTGTCTTCCTGGGCCGCAGGCTGTCGCCACACGGCTTCCAAAGATTTTCTCCGCTGCACGGCCCGCGCCAGGGCCGGGCCAAACTGATCCTGCATATCTTCTGCGTAGCTCTCTAACGCATCCCCGTCGCCCGCCAGATAATCAGCAGCGGCCAATCCAGCGCCCTCACCACTGATTACCGCAGCGGGGATGCCCGCCCCAGTAATGGGATGGGTAAGCCCGGCCGCATCTCCGGCAAGCACCACGTTGCCATGCACCATGGGCCGAATACCGCCCACCGGAATTGCGCCACCAGTACGCCCGAGGACGGCTTCGCCGATGATGCCGCGCTCTACCATCTGCCGATGCAACTGCTCCAGCGGCAATTTAAGATTGTCCTCAAAACGCCGATCCGCACCCAGTCCGAGATTAGCCACCGGCCCGCGGGGAAACAACCAGCCATAGCCTCCCGGAAAAGCATCCGAAAGGAAAATATCCGTATCCGCATAGGGACGCAGCAACGGCACCGTATATTGACGGGTATAAACTACCTGTTGATGCGGCAAGCCCATGGCCTCCGCCACCAGGCTGTGTGGCCCATCGGCGCCAATCAGCAAGCGGGGACGCACCGTGAACTCTTCATCTGTGCCGCGCCGCAAGCGGGCCACTGCGCCATCCCAGGCGAGGAATTGGCAACGCATTTCCACCTGCGCGCCCGCCGCCTGCGCCAACTCCGCCAACCCCTGATCAAAACGTGCCCGGTCAATC